>CACYDD010000021.1 GCA_902773065.1 uncultured Ruminococcus sp.
ACATCATTTTGGACATAAAAATATCTGACAGATGTATTAAGTAACTTGAAAATTGAATATGAAACACTAACGCTAATTTGTTTTCTTTATCTTCCTGTGTAAAGGAGAATACTATGAGAAAAAATAAAACAAAGGATATGTATCGAATGCTGTTCCGCAGTTACCCCGATGTGGTGAGTGTAGAGGATGTAAGCAAGATGCTTGATCTTAGTACGAAAAAAGTATATCAAATGGTAAAAACCAAGCAGATAGCTAAACTGCCTTGTGGTCGGATTATCAAGATCACTAAGGCATCGGTTATAAACTTTGTTTTGCAAAGCGCACAAGAATCGGATAATTCTCCGGTATAATGCGCCGAAAAAGCGAAAGCGGTATAGTTTTATTGCATTATATGCAGAATTGTGATATAATATAAGTGTCAACAGACAGACTACCGCTTTCAATAACAGGAGGAATATATAATGAAAGCAAGTCTGCCTTTTAAGTACATTACTGCCGTGAAAAACGGCAAACACTATGTGGTCTTTGATTACAAGGATAAAGCAGGAAAACGTAAGCGCAAATGGGTGAAAACCGATCTGCAGGAGAAGTGTTCCAAGAAACTGCTGAATGCTAAGGTCAGTGAGATCGTGGAGGAGTTCACTGTGAACTTTGGGAACGAGAATGGTAAATGCAGCAGCATACCTATGGCACAGCAGCCTATTAAGGAATTCTTCGATATGTGGATTTCGGCAATCAAGCCCGATATTGCAAGAACTACCTGTCAAACATACAGGAGAATTTCGAGCAGATTATCGGAGTATCTAAATGAAGAATATCCCGACATAACTCTTAGTGATGTGGATCATAATATCTTACAGAGGTACTTAAACTCACTGCTTAAAAGTGGCTTGAAAAATGTATCGGTCAAACAATACTATCTTGCTTTGCATTCAGCTTTTTCGTATGCTGTAAAGATGGAATTGATAGAAAAACATCCAATGGATAAGCTAACAGTACCAAGAGCCGAAAGACATGAGTCTTCGTTTTATAATAAGGACGAATTGAGTGTTTTACTCGCGGCATTTGAAGGTGATGTGATAGAGATCGTGGTACATATAGCCGCATATTACGGATTAAGGCGCTGTGAGATACTCGGATTGCGTTGGGATGCTATCGACTTTCAAAACAAGACCTTAACCATTCAAAGAAAAGTGGTTGAGGTTACAGACGAAAACGGCAAAAATAAGCTTTATGTAGAAACACGTCTTAAAACGAATTCCACAAGAAGAACTATGCCGCTTATTCCGCACATAGAAGAAATGCTGATTGCAAAAAGAAAGTCCGATGATTATTTCAGAAAGAGTTTTGGTAAGTCATATAACACGGAATATGATGGCTTCATTTGTCGAAAACCTAACGGTAAGCTGCTGAAACCTAATTTTGTTACGAATCACTTTGCGTATGTCATAAAGACAAAAGGTTTTAGATATCTCCGTTTCCATGACTTGAGACACTCTTGTGCAAGTCTTTTGCTTGCAAATGATGTTCCGATGAAGGCAATTCAAGAATGGCTTGGACACTCGAATTTTTCAATCACGGCAAATTTGTACAGCCATTTGGAGTACAATGCAAAGATTGCATCAGCCGAAACAATTGCAAGAGTGCTTGGAAATGTAAAAAGCGAATCCGAAACAGAAAATACAAAAGCAATCAATGACTTCTGTAAAGGACAATCAGAAACAAATGATCCGATATTATAAAATATAATGTTTGATTTTTAATCGGAAGAAAAAAGAAAGCAAATAATAGCGATTTTGGTAGAAAAAATGGTAGAAGAAATACATATTTCAATATTATATTTCTACCAATAGGCTGAAAAAAATGGATTTTTAGGGATTTCACAAAGAATATATTTTTTATGATGTATAATGTTGTTGATTTGGACACCATTATATGTTATAATAATAATGTATGTATCAGTACATTATTTTAAAGGAGAAACGCTATGGCAGATCATCAGAGAAAGGTCATTGCGGAT
>CACYDD010000022.1 GCA_902773065.1 uncultured Ruminococcus sp.
TGCGATCACGGGAACTGCTGCAAGAAGCGCAGCAATACAGCATATTACTGACGCTGTGATCAATCCTTTTCTGATACGACGGACAGTTTTTTTCGGCTTTGGTGTGCTATCGAGTGCTATGGTTTTATTCTTCTTTTGTTGTGTATCTTTCAACATCATTTTCCTCCCTTGTGAATTTCAGGTATGCTAAAAGAAGGGACATAAGTCAATAAAGTAATATATTTTTATTTTTTTCAGCAAGTTCTTTGAATCTGTCAGTGTACCCATTTATGCAAAAGAAAACAAAATGTTCCTGCCTGTTGTTTCTTTTCCATTCCACTTGTGCGGTTTTTTCCATCAGCTTGTAGTAAATATCAATATCCATCGGCTGATTGGTATATTTACACTCCCCGAAAATAATATCGTTTCCGTTGCTGTCAAGTGCCACAATATCAATTTCGGTATCCTTTCTGTCCCACCATCTTCCGATTTTGTCGGGAATAAACTCCCATGTACTTACAGCAGCAAGTTTTCTCATATAGTAATCTCTGCAAATATCCTCATAAACATAGGCAGCGTGATTGTTTACAAAACTTTTGCGTATTTTCTTCATCACAACATCAGTATAATCTGATTCAATATAGGATTTATTCGGGTAAACAAATTTAAACCAGAATTCAATAAAATTATCTGTAATTTTGTAAAGCCCCATTTTACTTTTTTCGGGATTCTGTTCTGTAATTGGTACTTCTCTTTTAATAATATCAAGGTCAATTAAAACATTCAGATATTTGGGCAGGTTTGTTGCTTTAAGCTCCAGTGCAGACGCAATGTCTCCCGGCTTGTGCTTTCCGGAGGCAATCGTTTTGATAATGGAAAAATAGCTGCCGACATCCTTGACCTCTTTTTCAAGCAGAAACGCAGGTTCTTCATAGAGATAGCTCTGTTTTGATAAAATATTTTGCCCGATTGCAGTATAGATGTCATCATATTGCTCAAATGCTTCAATATATTTCGGTACACCGCCTGTGACAGCATAGCTTTCAATCAGTTGTTTTTCACTTGCGCCTTCAAAAAACTCATGATAATATCTGAAATCGATTTGTTTGAGCTTGATTTGTCCGGTTCTTCTTCCGTAAAGAGGGCTGCTGTAGGATAAGGTCTGATCATACATCATATTGATCAGTGAGCCGCATAGAATGAGCATAATATTGGAATTCTGCAAAACAGTGTCCCATATTTTCTGGAGTCTGGAAATAAAAGCATGATCTGATTTCCCTATATACTGAAATTCATCGATAATCACCACAGTTTTTTGGTCAGGCTTATGATTTGCGATAAACTCAAAAACAGGCTCCCAACTGCCGATTCTTGAATTGGCAAGAATGGTATTACCTGTGTATTCTGCAACAACGGAAGCAAAGGAATTTCTGTTTTCTGCTTCTGATTCCTCGGTTGCAAGAAAATAGATCGCAGGCTTATTTTTGGCGAATTCTGTGACCAGAGCAGTTTTTCCCGTTCTTCTTCTGCCGTAAACAATGACAAATGATGACCGGGCAGAAGCATATTCTTTTTCAAGAAATGTTCTTTCACTATTTCTGTTAACAAATTTTTTCATAAACATCACCACTTTGAAGGATATACTGTTTTGAAATTATTATACCACAAAGTATAATAATTTCAAGTATAATTACTCCAGAGAAAGTACTCCCCATCACAATTTGTAAAATGCTGCATGTTAGTATAAAATATTTCCGGGACTTTATGGAGCGGCAATAAAATTATGGTTTTTATAAACTTGAGCACGAAATAGAGACCGTCGGCTCACCGGCTTAGTGTAAAATTATAGTTGGCACTAAGTTTGAGACGCGGGAGTCAGCTTGCCGATATCATTCAGAGCGAAGCACAGCGAGCGACTGCGCGAATCGACTGCGGAGGCACTCCGCCGCCGACCGGTGCAACATAGCTGTTGATTATTCACGAAAAAGAAGATATAATAGTTTATAATGTAATCTTTTTGAGAGGAGTAAGTACGCAATGAAGCTGAATATCGATAAAATGGGCAGTATCAGTGCCGCTTCCTATTTAACTGCACCGAATGATGCTGTTTTGTACAGAACGATCATGCGTATCCTTTACAACGAAAAAGAATCCTATAACGCACAGCTCAGTTCGGATGATATATTGCTTCATCTGAAAAAATGTGACGAATTTGCCTCTTTGTCTGCCGATAAGCTTAAATCAACTCTTTCCCAGCTTACAATCTGGGGGTGTGTTCTGCCAATGCAGGATCCGGGGAGAGTAAAAACGATTGAAGAATATCAGAATAAGATCTACCGCTATTCATTGACAGAGGATGCTGTGATCATTGAACGAATGACGATCGAACTTGAAAATATGTTCTCTGAGGGAAATACACTTTCCTCCTCGCTTCTTGTCAGGATCAATGATGATCTGCTGCAAATGGAAACGGCGGTCAACGAAATGAGCAATCCAGATCTGGATGAATGGTGGCGGAATCTGTTTGAAGATTTTAAGCGGCTGAGCAAAAACTATTCCGACTATACCTATGCGTTTGGTTCTGTAAAAGGAGAAAAGCTGATCAGTTCGGTCGATTTTCTGATCCACAAGGATAAATTCATTGAATACCTGAGAGATTTCATCACCCAGTTGCAAAAGCATTCTGTACGAATCGAAAACAATCTCCGAAAAATATCTCCCGATGTAAAAAACAGACTCATGCAAAGACTTCTGGAGAGTGAAGCGGATATTCCGAGGACGAATTCGGAAATGATAAGCCTTTCTGAAATTGAAAACAAAATACATAACGACTGGAATGCTTTGTATTCATGGTTTGTTTCCGCAGATGGCAGGGAATCGACCTGTAACAGGGCAATGGAATATACCAACGATATCATACGTAAAATGGTCAACAATGCGGTTTTACTCATGCAGCTGCAAAATTCCGGTATCAGCAAAAAACAGGAATACAAAAAATATATGGAAATGTTTTCTTCATGCAGCAGTACAGATGAAGCACATTGCCTTTCGGCTCATGTGTTCGGTGTGATGAATATCGGACATTACAAATATAACACTGACAGGGAAACAGACAGCATTTTTGAAAATGCGGCAGAACTTTCTCCGCAGGTTTTTGAAGTACGTCCTGTTACAAGAAAATACAAACCAAGGATCAGGGCGGAGGGGATCACTCTCCGGAATATGGAAAAGGAAATGCAAAGACAGCAAAAGCTTGCCGGAATTGTCCGAGAACAAAAGCTGATCGGACAATATACCAAAGATAACAAACTATGTTTGTCGGAATTGACAGAGGAAATAATTCCTGTGGAAATGAGGATCACGATACTGAAATGGATCACAGCGGCTTGTCAGAACAGAAGTAAAAACGGTATCACGGATTTCGGAAAGAAATTTCATATGCACCCGTCAGACAGATATATCACACTTCACTTTGATGATGGCGAACTGTTTATGCCTGCCTATACTTTTGAATTTGAGGTTGAACAAAATGACTGAATTTACCGAATTGCTTGAAAACTTCTGGTTTCTGCGTGAAAACGACAGCGGCGAATATTTTCGTATCAGACGTGCCGCAGATGATAAGATGAGAAAATTCCTGAATGAATTTGTCGGCTGGAATATCATATCAAATAACAAGCTTGTCAAACTGGAAAAAACACCTGCCGAAGCAAAACCCTTTATGGGAATACCAAGCTTTGAAAACAAGAACGATTATTGTCTCCTTTGTGCGCTTCTGATCTATCTTGACGATAAATTTGACGGAGAACAGTTTCTGCTTACAGAGATGATCGAAAGCATGGAAAAAATCATCGGCAGTGTCATTGAAATTGATTTTACAAAATTTTCAGACAGAAAATCTCTGGTCAGGGTGCTGAAATTTGCACAGAATATCTCGCTGCTGAAAATTTCTGACGGCTCGATTGAAAATCTCGAAAACGACAGAGATAAACAGATCCTGTATGAAAACACAGGGCTGTCTGCTTATTTTTCCGTCAACCACAATATTGACATTTTCGATTTTACAAGTTACAGGGATTTTGAAAAACATACCGATCTGTATACAGACAACAATACAGGTTATGCACGAACCAACAGGGTATACAAAAGACTGCTTTTGCAGCCTGCCATGTACTGGGAAAGCAAGGATGACAAGGACAGTATATATCTGAAAAACCAAAGAAACTCCGTCAGAAAATACCTTGACGGATATCTCGGCGGCAGATTGGATATCCATAACGGAGCAGCTTTTTATATGCTGGATGAAACCGATACCTTTGGTAAGATCCACCCATCCGATAATGCACTTTCCGGCTTTGTATCGCTGATGTGCAAAGAGCTCCGAAGCTTCCACGATCTCAGTCTGCCACAGAATGATACCCATAAATACCCGGTCAGTACGGAAAGATTTCATACGTTTATTCTTGAATGTAAGAAAAAATATGAGAACGGACTGGGCAAACAATTAAGAGAAATGAGCGACAATAAATTCATTTCACTTGTCACGGAATATTTTTCCGACTGGATGCTGATCGAAAAAACAGAGAACGGATATAACTTATGTGACGGTATCTATAAAACCGAAGGTCATTTCCCCGAAAATTATCAGTTCAATAAAACAGAGGAGGTTTAAAAGAATATGGAACGATGGCAAATGAACAGATTCGGATTTGTGAATTTCTGGGTATATGATCTGGAGGAATTTTCTCCCGAGGACGGAAAAATACTGATAAGAGGGTCAAACGGTTCGGGAAAGTCCATTACTACCCAGAGCTTTATTCCCTACATACTGGACGGAGACCGTCAGCCGACAAGGCTTGACCCCTTTGGCAGCCGTGACAGAAAGATGGAATTCTATCTGATCGGAGATCAGGATTCCGACAAGCAGGAAAGCACAGGCTACATATGGATGGAATTTGTAAAGCCTGAAAGCAGGCAGTTCAGAACGATCGGAATCGGACTTCATGCAAAAAAAGGCGGCAGAATGAATACATGGGGTTTTTGTCTTATGGACGGAAGAAGAATCGGAAAGGATTTTTTTCTGTATAAGCAGGCAGGAGATCAGATCATCCCCTATGATGTCAAAACATTGAAAAAAGAGCTTGGAGAAAATAATCTTTTCAAAGACAAACCAACGGAATACAAGGCAATGGTTGCCGAAAAAATCTTTGGTATTGATAAGGAAAGGATCGATGATTTCGACCAGCTGACCAATATACTGATCAAGACACGTTCCTCAAAGCTTGCCTCAAAAGAAAATCTGAAACCGTCACAGCTATATGCTATTCTGAATGAATCACTGCGTACCCTTTCCGATGATGACCTTCACCCTATGGCAGATGCGATGAGTAAAATTGAGGATGCACACAGCAAAATTGAAATTTCTGTCAAGGCACTGAATGAAGCAAAACTGATAGCCAATGAATATGACAGATATAACCGCTAAAAAAAAAAAAAAAAA
>CACYDD010000023.1 GCA_902773065.1 uncultured Ruminococcus sp.
AAATATGCGGCGAAAATATCCCTGTCGGAGATACGATCGATCAGTATATTTCTGAAAAAAACATTGAAGCGTTGTACAAGGAAAACGGTACGGATATTTTCGTCAACGATAGATGGTATATTGCATTCGGTGTTCAGTCGGGGGAAAGCTCTGTTGTGTATTTCATAGATGATAATACCTATAAGCATAATTCCGATGAATACAAGCTTTCACGGCCTGCCGTAGCAATCGTTGCTTTTGACAATAAAGAAGAACTGGAGCGTGAAACCGAAGAAGGCGAAGCAAGCCGCATTACGGTTCTGGTTGAAAAATGTATTGCAAACTGGGTAGGAACGACAACGGGCTTTTATAAAAAAATGAACGGCGGACGCTACCTCGTGATACTGGAAGAAAGGTATATAAAGCGTTTTATTGAAGAAAAATTTAAGGTTCTCGGAGAAATACGGGAAATCAAGATTAATGACCGTATGAATGCAACGATCTCGATCGGTGTCGGTCGGGGCGGCTCTACAGTAAAGGAATGTGAGCTGTGGGCAAGACAGGCACTGGATATGGCTCTCGGCAGAGGCGGCGATCAGGTTGCTGTAAAAAAATGCGAATCCTATCAGTTTTTTGGTGGTCTTTCAAAGGGCATCGAAAAACGTGACAAAGTACGGACAAGGGTCATTGCGGCAACGCTTTCCAACCATGTCAGCAACAGCAGCAATGTGATCGTCATGGGTCACAGATATTCCGATCTGGATAGTGTGGGTGCTTGTATTGGTATGTGGAGTGCGGTCGTCAAAGGTCTGCACAGAAATGCTTCTATCTGTATAGACAGACAGCAGACACTTGCTAAGCCGCTTGTAACAAGCTTTGAAAAATCAGGTTTTGGCAGTATCTTCAAAACTGAGGATGAAGTTCTTGATATTATGGATGATCATTCTCTGCTGATTATTGTTGATACTCATTCACCGAATTTTCTTGAATCAAAGGCGGTGTATGAAAACAGCAAAAGAGTCGTTGTTATCGATCATCACAGAATGATGGTGAATCATATTGATAATGCGGTGGTATTTTATCATGAACCGTATGCTTCTTCTGCCTGCGAAATGACAGCCGAGCTGGTGCAGTATCTCGGAGATTTTTCGCTCAGCAGACTGGAAAGTGAAGCATTGCTTTCGGGAATCATGCTTGATACAAAGAATTTTGTACTGCGTACAGGGGTCAGAACCTTTGAGGCGGCGGCTTATCTGAGAAGCTTCGGTGCAGATACAGTAGAAGTAAAACGACTGTTCTCGAATTCTATCGATACTTATAAAGTAAAATATAAACTTGTCAGCGAAGCGGAAATTTTCAATTATTGTGCGATCGCCTGTGCTGACAGTAATACGCCTGATATTCGCATTGCCTCTGCACAGGCGGCGGATGAGCTTTTGGGCATAGAAAATGTAAAAGCATCATTTGTGATGTATAAGACAGGGAAAACGGTCAATATTTCTGCAAGGTCACTTGGTGATCTGAACGTACAGGTGATCATGGAAGCTCTCGGCGGCGGCGGACATCAGACAATGGCAGCGTGCCAGCTTGAAAACGTCAGCACAGAAGAAGCCCGTGAACGGCTTCTGTCTATTATCAATGAACTTGAAATCAATAAAAAAGCAGAAAATGTCAATACAAAATAACATGGAGAAAGGAAGAACAATATGAAAGTAATCTTATTGCAGGATGTCAAAGGCTCAGGAAAAAAAGGAGAACTGGTCAATGTATCTGACGGATATGCACGTAATTTTCTCCTGCCCAGAAAGTTGGCAAGAGAAGCAGATTCTCAGGCACTGAATGAGCTGAAAAATGCAGAGGAATCAAAGAAATATAAAATTGAAACGGAGACTGCGGCTGCCAAAGCTAATGCTGACAGACTCAACGATCAGGTGATACAGATTGTTGGTAAGGCAGGTAAGGGCGGAAAGCTTTTTGGTTCAGTAACAAGCAAGGAAATTGCTGCCGAACTGAAGAAAAAATATAATATCAGCGTGGATAAGAGAAAAGTTGTTCTGGACACCGATATCAAAGCCTTCGGCACATATAATTGTGAAGTAAAGCTGTATACAGGTGTATCGGCGAAGGTGAAAATCATGGTTGTAGAAGAGGAACAAAAATAAAACAAACAGATTTGAGGTATGGAAAATATCTCAAATCTTTTGTATTTTAAAATAAATCGGCGAGGTGAAAAAATGAGTGATGCTATGCCGGTCGTTTCGGTAGACGGATTAAATCTGCCTTACAGTGCAGAAGCCGAACAGTCTGTTCTGGGTTCGATCCTGCTTGATTCTGACTGCCTTACAACAGTAATGGAAATACTTCCCACAGCGGATTATTTTCATCTTTCCAATCATAAGGCAATTTACCAGGCAATGATCGACCTGTTTACATTAAGTAAGCCTGTTGATTTTATTACCATACTCGAACGGCTCAGAAGCGATAAGAATTTTGAAGAGGGAACGATCAAGAGTTATATGCTTCAGCTGGCAGATATTGTTCCGTCCATCTCAAGAGTGGGCGATTATTGCAATATTATTCAGGAAAAGTATATGATGCGGAATCTGATTATTTCTTCAAGGGAGATCATAGAGGATGCTTCATCACCGAATGAAGATATTTCTAAAGTAATTGATTCTGCTGAACAGCGTATTTTCGATATTCGCGATAACAGAAGTGTAAAAGGACTTGAGAGAGTAGACAGTGTGATTCTCCAGACCTTTGACAGGTTGGATATTCTGAATTCACCCGACAGTGACCTTCATAAAGCATTGTCAACAGGAATTTCGGCATTGGATAATACCATCACAGGATTAAACCGTTCCGACCTGATTATTCTTGCAGCACGTCCCGGTATGGGAAAAACCAGTTTTGCACTCAATATTGCACGCCATGTTGCGGTGAAATCCAAAAAAAGGATCGCATTCTTTTCATTGGAAATGTCAAAGGAACAGCTTGCCTCCCGTCTGCTTTCAACAGAAGGACTGATTGAGGGTACAAAGCTGAGAACAGGCAAACTTAACAGTGACGAATGGGTCAGACTGATCGAAGCGGGTGATATTCTGAGCAAAACGGAAATGTATCTTGATGATACGCCGGGTATTACCGTACCCGAAATGAAAGCAAAGCTGCGGAGACTGAAAAATGTAGACCTTGTGATTGTTGATTATTTGCAGCTGATGTCGTCAACACTGAAAAATGAAAGTCAGGTACAGAAAATTTCTGAAATTACACGAAATCTGAAAATACTGGCAAAGGAATTCAGTGTTCCGGTTATTACACTTTCACAGCTTTCCCGTGCAAGTGAGCAAAGAACAGAGCATGAACCGCAGTTATCCGATCTGAGAGATTCCGGTTCAATCGAGCAGGATGCGGATATTGTATTATTTCTTTACCGTGAGGGATACTATCAGAGTACCAAAGGCGGAGCATCGCCTGACAGTGTGGATATGAACAGCGGACAGTGCATTGTTGCGAAAAACCGTCACGGAGAAACAAGGTCTGTACCGCTTCACTGGCAGGGTGAATTTATGAGATTTACATCACAGGAGTTAAGTCG
>CACYDD010000024.1 GCA_902773065.1 uncultured Ruminococcus sp.
ATTCATGAAATATTCACCATACTTTTCCCATTCGGATTTCTCATTTTGGGAGCGGCGGCTCGCCGCTGACATCAATACCACTGTCTCCACATGACCGGTTCCTGGGAACATATCTACAGGTACGGAACGTTGGATTTTGTAGCCTTTTTCCTCAAAGAGTTTGATATCTCTTGCTAACGTGGCAGGGTCACAGGATACATAAACGATTCTTGAGGGGGACATATCGGAAACAGTTTGAATCAGTTCACTGCTGCAGCCTTTTCTTGGCGGGTCAAGGATAATGCAGTCGGGGCGGATATTTTGCTGTTTCAGTTCTGCTGCGGCATTGGCGGCATCGGAGCAGATGAATTCAGCGTTGCTGATACCGTTTCGCTGTGCATTTTTCTTTGCATCTTCTATTGCCTGTGGAATAATTTCCACTCCAATGAGGTTCTTCACCTTGTGAGCCATGGAAAGCCCTATTGTACCTGTACCGCAATACATATCAAGCAGTGTTTCATACGGTTTTAAATCAGCAAAATCTGCCGCCATGCCATACAATTTTTCTGCCTGGTCACGGTTGACCTGATAAAAGGACAGGGGAGAGATCCTGAATTTCAGCCCGCAAAGCTCATCTGTAATATAACCGTCTCCGTACAGACTGCGGCATTTTTTCCCCGTTATCACATTGGTTTTTTCGGTGTTGGTGTTCAGTACAACCGTTTTTAAATTATCCAGTTCTCCACAAAGCGATTTTACAAGTTTTTCTTCATTTTTTATCTTTGGGGCATTGGCAACGATACAGACCATCAGCTCGTCTGTCTTTTTTGCATGACGAAGATACAGATGTCTTAGAATGCCGCTGTGCGTTTTTTCATCATATACCGATATTTTTTCTTCATTTGCCCATTTCAGAAAAACTGCGATTGCTTTGTTGAAAGTCTTGGACTGGAGAGTGCAGCTGTCAAGAGGAATCACACGGTGACTTCTCGGTGCAAAAAAACCAACACGAATTTTACCGTTGCTGTCAACGGTAAAAGGAAGCTGTGCCTTGTTGCGGTAACAGTCGCTTGACGGTGAACCGATAATTGGTTCGATAATACTGCCGTCAACGCCGCCGATTCTTGTCAGAGCATCATGCACTCTTTTCTGTTTGAATCTTAGTTCTGCCTCATAACTGATATGACGAAAGGTACATCCGCCGCATTTGGTGAAAATTTCACAATCGGGGCATTGTCTGTCAGGAGAGGGGGACAGAATTTTTTCGATTTTGCCGAACGCATAGTTTTTGGCGGATTTCAGGATTTTGATTTCTGCCTTGTCACCAACCGCCGCATTCGGCACAAAAACCGCCATGCCGTCTATCCTGCAAACGCCGCTGCCCTCGGTGGTATAATCGATGATTTCTGCTGTATAAACTTCATTTTTTTTCAAGCTCACAAAAACACACCTCATAAAAAATCAGCGGTCGGGTACTTTGGTCAGTACACTCCAACCGCTGATGATCATTATATTTATTGTTTCAGATATTTTTCTATGTATTCAAAATAGGAAGTCTTTTTCATGACTTCGTTCTGATGATCCTTGTAGTAGTCAAAATATTCTTTCAGTCCGTCATAAAGCGGAACAGTATCGGAAATGATCTCATACTGTTTTGTGACATCAAGAGAATATGCATAATCGTGGAACGGGAAATAACTGCGCTGACCATGCGAAGCATCCACATAAACCTTTTGAAGCTTTGTTCCGACAATATCATAGCATATTTCCACAAACGTATTAATATCCACAATTTCCTTGTTACCTACATTCAGAATATGCTCCCTCGGCTTTTTAGCAATCAAGGCTCCTATGATTTTGCACAGGTCATGAACATGATAAAACTGCAACGGCATTTTGCCATCTTTGGGAATATAGAACGGCATTTTTTTCATGGCACAGTCAAATACAAATCCTTCACGGTAAAGGTTCTGGTATTTTCCGTAGAAATACGGAGGACGCAGAACATAGGCATTTGGCAGCCTGTCAAGAAGCTGTTGTTCTGCTGCAATTTTGTTTGTGCCGTAATCGCCCCAAATCGTATTGACACCTGTCGGGTCGGTTTCTTTGAACGGCAGGGGAGTTGTTTCGGGATAAACCGCACTGGAGCTGATGAAAACAAAATCGCCGATTTCTCCAAGACCATCAAGGAGATTTCGCATTTCGTCAGCTGTATAAATGTTCACAGCCAACACAAGGTCAAAGCGATGATTTCTGAATTCTCCGCAAACCTCGTGCTTGTCGCCTTTAATCAAATAAACACCGTTTACCTGAGGGTGAGTATCACGATTAAAGACAAAGACTTCGTTACCTGCATGGGCAAAGTATTCAGCAAGGTATTTGCTGACAAATACGGTTCCGCCTGTGATTAGAATTTTTTTCATCGCCTGACATCTCCTGATATGAAATTTTTGCCGTTTTCCGACAATTACAGTATAACACCGAATTCAGTATCAAGTCAAGGCATTTAGCAGAAGTTCATTCCTCATACAGATATAGACAGCCGTCATTGCAGAAAAGATAAAGTCCTGTCAGGTAGGGGGAAATACTTTTGAGTTGTCCTGCTTTTTTCATATTGCTCAGCGTTTCGTCATATTCCCAGTCGGTGCCGTTGATGATAGATTTGTTGGAATAAACACTGCCGTCTTTCAGAATGAGATAAGTACGCTCCGACATGACGGCTTCTTCAATATCTTCCGCATGACAGCCGTCGGGCAGGGGAATGACATAGGGGTCGCTGTTTTCGCTGTATTCCGAAGCAAAGCGATTGAAATAAAGGTTGTCGCTGTCGCCGTCAACAGTATAAAACGGGGGGCGCAAAGCGGCATCATACAGGTTTCCCACAACTGAACTGACATTGAGAATAGGTTCATAACCGTTTTGCACTGTGATTTTGTATTCGTCTGAGGCTGATTCATAAAGCTGAGGTTCGGCATAATATAGTGTACCGTCATTCATTAAAACGGCAATCAGGCTGTTTTGAGTATAAGCTTCCCTGATATTCTCCGCAGAAAATGTTATGCCGATGTTATCCTCGATAACAACAGGTTTTTTCTCGTCAAGAGTTTCCCCTTTGGTATTGATAAGCGTAACAAAAAGTTTGCCGCTGTCAAGGGTATATATATGTAGGATATCATTTCTGAAGGCAACTGCAATCAGGTTTTCGGCTTTGAAATCGATTATCTGAGGGGAATAGCCGTATTCGGAAAAATAGTAGCGGTAGCCGTCAGTCATTCTGACAAGTATTTTTTCCGAGGAGCTGTTGTCAAGGGCAATTTTCGGCTCAAGACCTTCAAAATTATCATCTAAGGTGCAGAATTCAACCATTTCGCCGCCCAGCTGACGGTAAACGATATTGTCATCTGTCACAATATGAATGTAGGGGTCAACAAAACGACAGTCGAATGATTTGACGTTTCCGTCTGTCGTAATTTCCCCTAAATCGGTAAACTTTGTTTTTTCTCCGACATAGCTTCCCGGTTCGGCAGTTTCTCCATTGTCTGTATTGGTGACAGAGAGTCCCGGTATCAATTCGGGCATTTTGATAGTGCCGTTTTTGACCAGCGTTGAAACAGTGACCGTTCCCCCTATGGCAACAGCCAACACACCTGCCACAATGCCGAATATTACTTTTTTGCCTGTAATTCCTGCACCTGCTTTTCCGACAGCTGTTACAGTATGTGCTGCCGCCGATGCTGTTGTTGCCGCTCCCGAAACAGTCAAAGAGGTTTTGCTGAGGATCTGCACCCATAAATCGGGTGAAACAGTATGACGGCACTCTTCGTCCAGAAGCCTTGACAGAAACGGCATACCGACAGCGGCAAACAGCGTGTCATTATTGTCGTGTTCATACATTTCTACTGCTTTTTTGATTTTGGAACGTGCCGTACTGAGCCTGTTTTTGACAGCACCTTCGCTGCTTTCTGTCATTTCTGCAATTTCAGTGATTGAAAAGCGATTGAAATAGTAAAGTATGACTGCCTCAAACTGAAGCTCGGAAAGTTCACTGCGCAGGATATTCATCAGAACTTCACGCTGCTGTTTATTGACTATGTACGTTTCGGGCAGTGATAATTCTTCCTCATCCCACAGTGTTTCATTAAGATACGAATCATCAACAGGCACAGGCGTTTTCTTTTTCAGGATATCCTTGCACCTGTTGACGGCAATACGATCTGTCCATGCTTCAAATTTTGTCGGGTCGCTGAGCTGATATAAATTTTTGTAGGCTGCCAGATAAACATCCTGAACAGCATCGGCTGCATCATGCTCATTTTTCAGCAGACTCAGGCAAATGAAATAAACACGGTCTTTTGTCGCCCTGTATAATTCCTCAAAAGCATCAGCATCTCCCTGAAGTACTCTGAATACAAGGTCTGCATTTTCGTTTGGATTCATTGATATTCCTCCTAAGATTTATTGAAGTCATTTTCCGCTTCCTGATACTGACGAATGAAATCAGAAAAGGATAGACGATTTTTGAAATTTTTTATTTTTATTATACTACATTTACACCTTTTTGTTGCGAATAAGAATCGCTGCCATCAGATAAACGGAGGTCAGCAGAAGGGTGAAATTGTATTTCGATTGCAGTAAAACCAGAAAGCCTAAACAGGCGGTAGGAATCAGTACGATAAAGGAAATGATGTCAAGCAGAAACATTGCTTTGCTGACTGGAAAATATCGGCATAAAAGAATATACAGTGCCTGACCGCCGTCCAGACTGTCGGCTGGCAGACTGTTGAAAACGGCAAGGGTCAGATTGGCATTGATCAGCCCCGAAAAAAACACCTGTCCTGTGATCGTGTAAAGCAGATATGACAATACAGCAAAAATAAAATTCGAGGTCACTCCTGCCAGAACGACAGCAAGTTCCTTTTTGGTGTCCATCAATGCCTTACTGCGGTCAACAATGGCAATGTCAAACAGCGTGATCCGGATTTTTTTCGGGAATGAGCCGAAACACCAAAGTACCAGAAGATGTCCTCCCTCATGCAGAAGAACGGCAATCAGACATACCGCCGCTGTCATACCGCTGTCGTAAAGAATCACAGCTGTCATGACGGCAATTAAAGGGAAGCTTACTTCTACTGTGAAATTTTTCAGCCTGATACGCATAGTTTCTCCCTGTTGTCAGTCAGCCCTCTCGTCGATTTTAATTACAGAGGCAGGATCAATATTTTTTCCGTCAATGAGTATCTCAAAATGCAGGTGACTTCCATATGCCTGACCACTTGAGCCGACAAGTGCGATCTTATCGCCAGCTTTGGTCTTTTTGCCTTTTTTGACAAGCAGCTTCGAGCAATGTGCATACAGTGTTTTTACGCCGTCAGCGTGTGTCAGCACAATATAGTTTCCGTAACTGCTGTCCTCCTTGGCGATCGTCACTTCGCCGTCCAATGCAGCAAAAATCTGCGTTCCTTCATCTGCACCAAGGTCAATTCCCTTGTGGTTTTCTTTGCTGTTTTCAAGCTCCCTTTCTCCGAAAGCAGAAGTCAGTACGGTTTTTTTCAGCGGCTTTTTCATGGTCTTTTTTAAATTGCTGATGATATTTTCATTCTGTTCGTCCGCTGCATTTTCGGGGAGTGCATTGTCCTTTTCACTGTATTTTACATTATCCTCAAACGGCAGCAAGCCTTCGGCAGTATCGAGCCATACAGAATTATTGTAATGTTCATAGAACCATGTTCCCACTGTGCTATGTACCGTCCCGCCGATCAGCTTTACGGTCACAGCTGCAAGTATTATCAGAATCGTAATGATAAGCTGAATGAGTATCAGAAGCAGACTGCGGCTTTTGCGTTTTTCTTCAATACTCTGAATATATTCTGCTTCGTTGTCCTCGGTTTCAAATTCAGTATTTCCCGTTTCTTCATAATAATCCATTCCATATCCTCCTTTGGTTTTGTAATATATATGAAGAAACAGCGAAAAAAATAACGAAAAACAGCAGGGGAGAGCCAAAAACTTCCTCTGCTGTTTTTGCATTAATTTCTTGCATTTAAATAAGAAACATATTCGTCAAGGCACATATTCAGTGTTCGCATTTGTTTTGCATTTCCTACTCCGACATATCTGAAATGACACGGGTCAAATTCTGCCTCTGTGCTGTCCTCTTTGCCCTCAGGATAACGCAGGATAAAGCCGTAATTCACACAGTTCGCTGTCAGCCAGCGGTATTCATCGCTTTCGGCAAAATTATCGGCTCTGTTTGTGCCGAATAAAACCGCCAGTCCTGTCTGGAATTCCGAATGATTTTCCGACGGAACGATTTTTTCCGCTTCTTCCATTGCCTTTGCCTGTGCAAGATCATTTTCGCTAACAAGCTTCGATACTTCCGCCATATATAAATTATGTTGTTCTTCCGCTGAGATATATCCGCCTGTTAGTTTCAGCGACATTCCGGCTTTATCTGCGTCGTCAAGCAGTTCTTCCAGTGAATCGGTGATACGCTGATCCACCTGAATACCCCTGAATTTTTTCAGGCTGATTTTATAATCGGAGG
>CACYDD010000025.1 GCA_902773065.1 uncultured Ruminococcus sp.
ATCAGATCATTAGCCTGATAAAAGGCTTCTTCTCCGTCCTCTGCGGTCAGCGCAACCGTGCAGTGTGCAGCCCAGTTTTCCGGCATATACTGCTCCCAGCCTCTTGTGTCGAATTCTTTCATCAGTTCATAGATCTCGTCATGCAGATTATACAGCCATTTCGTCATACAGGGATTCAGATACACAACCTTTGTATCGCTCCATGCTGCCACAGAATGTAAATGAGCATTCTTCGGCTTGTGTCCGGCTGCAAACTGTTCCAGCAGCTTTGTGCATCTGTTTTCGTCAACATCATTAAAAACCCCTAAGGTGATATGGGGACGGGTTTTCCACTCAAGATATCTGGTGCTTATTCCGGCATCAGATACTTTTCCGGCAAGGTTCATTATCTTTTCCTCAGTTGCTTTGTCAAAATACATTTCGATCGCGTATATCATCATATTCCTCCAAATCAAAATACTTTTTTCATACCGAACGAGACCCTGATAGTTTTCGATTTCCCTATCAACAAACATAAACACCATGTCAGCGGATAGGCAATCACTAACGTAATAAAAAAGTTTGCAAGACGATCCATCCCCGTCAGCGCCGGCAGATACTGACAGCCGATCACGATAAGAAAATGGATCCTATAGAAAACATAGGAGATCTTTGCGTTGAAGGACGAAAAACAGTTTGAAAAAACAAGATGATCATGTCCCAGAGCGGTCAGCGCCGGAACGCCGGTTACAAACAAGGCATAATAACACGCCGTATTCAGCACTTCAAGTCCGTTTGATCCCGCAATCCTTTCTCTGAAAAAAACTGTTTTGCGTGGGCACATATCCCCCTGAAAGATCAGCAGATCGCTTGCGCTTACGAGGTCTTTTGTCCGCTCTTGATTTCTACCGTCAGGAATGGTACATTCCCTGAACACAAAGTCTGACATTTCCATCGTATATCGGATAGCATCAGAAAACCCCCGTGTCAGTCCTCTGTCATTCGGGTCAGATGTAATCATAAGTGCCCGAGGACGTTCCGGCAGGCTTTCTCTTAACCCTCGGACAAAATGATCGCTTTCATTCAACGGTTTCTCCGGCTCACTGAATGGGGAGCTTGTAAAAACAGATGTATCATGACGATTCCTTTCTATGTGTCATTTTTTAGACTTCCATCCGCATTATTCATCCCATTCCGTTTGCGCTAAAAATGAAATGAATCAGTTGTATTATTTGACCTGAACCATCAGTTTTAATCTTTGTGCTTCATTCGCGTCAAATCCGAATTTCTGATAAAAGGATATTTTATCAGGCTCTGCGCACAATTCCACAAAAACTCCTGTACCGCGAATCCCATTAGCATTGACAAATTGCAGCAGCTCATTCATGAGCAGCCGCCCGATCCCTTTTCCCTGATATTTCGGTCTTACGATCACATCTTTAATGTAATAGTCCAAGCCCATATCGCCGATCATCCGTGCCATGGCAATTATTCTGTCTCCGTCAAAAACAGAAACTCTGAATAACGTATGCTCCATGGCAAGTCTTGTCTGCTCTAAAGATGGCCCCGGTCCCCAGACCGTTTCCCATAATGATATAAATTCTTCCGCACTTAATTCATTATGTTTGATCGTATACACAGTACACATTCCTCCATCAAATTCCGATTAAGCAGATCGGGAAATTTTCCCTTACCCCTCACCATTATACCACAACCGCTCCGCCCGCTGCTACCAATTTTCATTATTTTTCAATATTTTATAAATGCCGCCATTGAAGCGGTGATTTGCACAGCCTCGATAAGGGGCTATTACAGGCTTAACCTCTAAAGGGGCATTGAATCATTCTCATAGCATTTCACGCCCTGCAACTGGTAAACCAGTAAATCACGGGACACAGCAAGCCATCGGGACGTACAAGAATTTTTAAATTTTCTTTAAAGAGCAGTTATTGTGTAACCCGTTTACTATTATTGCTTCTGATAAAGCTATTTTTTCTATCCCCGGTAGAACCGGGAGATTATTTAAGCTAAAGCGCCTAAGAAAAACAGGGCACCCTCAAAGAGTACCCTGTTTTGTTATTCTTTGTTTGTTGTTTCATGCCATGAGATCATGCTTTACAGGGTGAATCACATTCAGATCTGGTTTTTTCCCGTCTTTCATGTGATTACTCCTGAATTTTGATTAACACCATTATATCACACCATACCACCAATGGCTATCCTTTTTCGCATTTTAATGAAGTAAATGCCCTGCGCGGTGAGGCTGTAAAGTCAAGAATTGACTGATCTGAACAATAGCTGCTCCGGCAGGGTGTCCGGATCTTTCGTTGAGCAAGCGCAGCAGAAACAAACCCATGGGTATTTTCAACAGGATATGCTCATCATTTTTGTGTAACATAATACGCATAATTTTGTTGACACAATGTCAGAATGAGTGTATCATAATCTTAATGACACAATGTCAGAATAAATACGGAAAGGAGTGAAATCTATGCCAAAGGGATCGCCGGAGCTGACCGCAGCAAGAAAAGAAGAGATAATCAACGCCTGTGAAGACCTGTATAAAACCATGAGCTTCAAAGAAATTACGCTGAAAGAGATCGGAAATGTAACATCATTTACACGAACATCCATCTATAACTACTTTCAGACCAAAGAAGAGATCTTTCTTGCTCTGTTTGAAAGAGAATACGACCGATGGAACGAGGCTCTTATCGACATCCTTGACAGTAATGAAAGCCTGATGAAGATCGAGCTTGCTTCAAAGATAGCTTCTTCTGTCACTGAACGAGAACAGCTCCTCAAGCTGCTGTCCATGAATATCTACGATATGGAAGGGAACAGCCGTCCGGAAATTCTTACTTCCTTCAAAAGGGCTTACGGTGCATCAATAAGCAATATCAGCAGATTGCTTCAAAAGTTCTGTCCCGGCATGAGTGAAGATGATATCGGGAATTTCATCTATCTATTTTTCCCGTTCATGTTCGGTATCTATCCATACACTTCTGTAACGGACAAACAGCGAAAATCTATGGAAGAAGCCGGGATCAACTTTGTAGATCATTCCGTCTATGAGTTGACATTTTCCTGTCTTTGCAGGCTGCTCGGTTCGGAACAAAAATAAAAAACGGAGGGTTTATCTATGAGCAAAGTATTGGTAGCGTATTTCAGCGCAAGCGGAGTTACGGCAAAAGCGGCAGAAAAGCTTGCAAATGCAGCAGGCGCAAACCTGTTTGAGATCGTTCCGGAACAGGCGTACACCAAAGCTGACCTGAACTGGCAGGACAAAAGCAGCCGCAGCTCTGTGGAAATGACCAACAGAAGCAGCCGACCAGCCATCAAATCAAAAGTTGAGAATATGGAGCAATATTCTGTTGTATTTGTGGGATTTCCGGTGTGGTGGTATCGTGAGCCATCAATTATAGACACGTTTATGGAAAGCTATGATTTCACCGGAAAGACCGTCGTTCCCTTCTGCACCTCCGGCGGCAGCGGGCTCGGCTCAACAAGCAGCAATTTACAGGCACTTGCCAAAGGCGCAAAGGTTATTGAAGGTAAGAAACTGTCGTTTATGACAACAGAAGACTCACTGAAAAAGTGGGTCGAAGAAATCATCTGATCCAAGGAGGTATCATCATGCAAAACTTTGATTATCAGACACCCACAAGGCTTATTTTCGGAAAGGGAGTTGTGGAAAAACTGCCCGAAGTAATGAGTGCTTTCGGCAAAAAAATACTGCTCACCTATGGCGGCGGCAGTATCAAAAAGATCGGTCTTTATGACAAAGTGAAAGAGCTGCTTGCTGATTTTGAGATCGTTGAGCTTTCCGGCATACAGCCGAACCCGAAATACGATCCCAGCGTTCTGGACGGCGTAAGGCTCTGCAAGGAAAACAACGTTGATGTGATCCTTGCCGTCGGCGGCGGAAGCGTTCTCGACTGCTCAAAGGCTATTGCAGCGGGTGCAAAATATGACGGCGACCCGTGGGATCTGATCTC
>CACYDD010000026.1 GCA_902773065.1 uncultured Ruminococcus sp.
GACAGTATTGCGGTTTTGAAATTCCATGATTTTAACAGCAATGAAAAAGTTATCGATATCGGCACAGGGGCAGGTTTTCCCGGAATACCGCTGAAAATCATGCGCCCCGGAATCATGCTGACACTTCTTGACAGTTTGAATAAACGTCTTGTATTTCTGGAAGAGGTATGCAAAAATCTTGCACTCCACGCAGAACTTATCCATGCAAGAGCCGAGGAATATTCCCTGAAACCCCAATACAGAGAGCAGTACGATACAGCAATTTCACGTGCGGTTGCCAATTTGCCTGCCCTTTGCGAATACTGTATTCCATATGTTAAAGTCGGCGGCACATTTGTTTCCATGAAAGGACCTGACGGAGAAAAAGAGCTTGAAGCTGCCGAAAACGCCATCAACTTACTTGGAGCTAAAAAAGAAAACATCTGTCAGACAATCCTTCCTGACGAAAGCGAACGAATCATTATCACTATTCAGAAAATCAAAAACACTCCTCCGAAATATCCCAGACGAGGACAGAAAATCAACAAAAATCCCTTATAGAGTGTGAAGAGTGGAGAGTGGAGTGTGGAGTTATAGTACGGATAAATTTTAAGGTTATATTAAGTTTTTTAATCAAGGAAAGTTTATAAAATTTTCTATGCTGATAATCAAAATTCAACCTGAAATCTTTCCTGCACTATAACTCCACACTCCAAACTCCACACACAAAAAAATGCTACTTTTGTTAACATGAAAAGACAACTTTAGTTGGTTGTAAAGCAGGGAAGGGAATGTTATAATGGGTTCATCAAATGAATGAGAGGGTAATCCTATGAATGAAAAATTAAGGCAGATGCGGCTTTCCGCAAAATTGACACAGGAACAGCTGGCGGAAAAGATGAATGTGTCAAGGCAGGCGGTTGCAAAATGGGAAAACGGCGACAGCGTTCCCGATGTGATAAAATGCAGTGAGCTTGCGAAAATATTTGATCTGGAAATTGAGGATATCGCCGCTGCATTTACTGACGAAGAAGATGTTGCTTATAAACATCCGAAAAATAAGTATATGTTTGGTGTCAGCAGGATCGTTGATAACAGAATTATTCTTCCGGAGGAAGCAATGAAAATCTTTAACCTGAAAAATGGTGACGACCTGATTATATTAGGAGATACCATGCAGGGAATGGCACTTATGCCGAAGGAAGGCCATACAGAATTTTTATCGCAGATCATGAACTATCCTGTTTTAGGAGATGATGAAAATGAAAGCGGCAATTAAACTGACGGAGCTTACCAAAAAATTTGGAAGCAAAACAGCAGTCGATCATCTAAATTTGGAAATTTATGAGGGTGAACTGTTTGGTCTGCTCGGTGTCAACGGGGCAGGCAAAACCACAACCATACGTATGCTGACAGGACTTTCTGCTGTGACAGACGGAGATGCTTCCGTTTTAGGTTACAGCATTAAAAAGGATTTGCAGAAAATCAAGCCGCTTGTCAATATCTCTACACAGGAAACTGCCGTTGCGGAAAATCTGACTGTTAAAGAAAATCTGGAACTGATTGCACAAATTTACGGAATCAAAAAAAACAGAATTCAATCCAAAACACAGGAAATTATCTCTGCACTGGAACTGAATGAAGTAATCGATCAGAAGGCAAAAACACTTTCGGGCGGCTGGCAAAGACGGTTGAGTATTGCAATGGCACTGATCACCGACCCGAAAATTATCTTTTTGGATGAGCCGACTCTCGGTCTTGATGTTCTGGCAAGGCGTGAGCTGTGGAAGGTTGTTCAGAGTTTGAAAGGCAAAATTACGATTATCCTGACAACGCATTATCTGGAAGAAGCCGAAGCACTTTGCGACAGAATCGCCGTAATGGCGAACGGAAAAATCAAGGCTCTCGGCACTGCCGGGGAACTGAAAAAATCGGTTGGTAAGGATAATATTGAAGATGCCTTTGTAGAAATTGTCGGAGGTGACAAAGAATGAAAGCGATGGCTTTTACATCAAGAAATATCAAGGAGCTTGTGCGTGACCCTATCAGTTATATTTTTTGTCTCGGACTTCCCATCGCAATGCTGATCATTATGACACTTATTAATGAATCTATTCCCGATATGGAGGAAGCACCGAAAATATTTAACATAGAAAAGCTGACTCCTGCTATTTCAGTATTTGCCCTGACATTTATCATGCTCTTTGCGTGTATCAGGGTGTCACTGGACAGAGCCGGTGCATTTCTGACCAGATTATATGCATCTCCGATGAAAGGCAGAGATTACATGATCGGTTACACACTGCCGTTTGGCATGATTGCTTTTGTACAGGTGATCATTACCTATATCAGCGGCGAGATCATTGCTCTGATTAAAGGGGAAGGTTTTTCTGTAGGACATATGCTGTTATCAATTCCGTTATATATTCCATCTATTGTTCTGTTTATCGGTATCGGAATGATTTTCGGTACGATATTCAATGCAAAGGCTGCACCGGGGGTATGTTCTGCTGTCATAACCGCTGCGGCGATCCTTGGCGGAATTTGGATGGATATTGATACAATGGGAGGAGCATGGAAAACTGTATGCAGCTGTCTGCCGTTTTATCACAGTGTCAGATATGCAAGAATGACACTCAGCGGCGATTACAGCAATGATATGTGGTTTTCTTTTCTGATCTGCACGGCATTTGCGGCAGTACTTTTTATCATTGCAATCATCACGTTTTCCCTGAAAATGAAATCAGACAAGAAATAAGCGGAGTGCCTCCGCAGTCGATTCGCGTAGTCGCTACCCTTCGGTCGCTCTGAATATAACAGACAAATTTATCACCGCGTTTCATAAATATGCAATATACTTGAAATGCAAAATTGACAGCGCAATACTTCACAGACAGTTAAGGAGTTTTCAACATTATGTTATTTTGGTGTTGAAAACTTTTCTTTTTTTATTTTGAGAAATGATCGTGTTTTGTGCTGTAACACTGATAAAAACTAACTTTTTAAATGATTAGAAGATTGAAAACATGCAGAATTTTTTTTCCACAATTTGGCGATTTGAATGTTGAAAACCCGGAAGAATTATTCACATTACGTAATAGAAAAAAATATTTTTAAGACAGTCTTTGACAGAAAATTCCAGGTAATTAATGGTAATATATTTACCAAGAAGGGAGTTGACGGCAATGCTGTTGAATATCGGTAATGAGAAGAGAATCAATGACATCCCTATTGTGCAGATCAGACCGTGTAGGGTGCAGTCACGGAAAATCTTTTCCCAGCAGGAACTGAAAGAGCTTGCACAAAGCGTAAAGCAAAACGGCATACTCCAGCCGCTTACAGTCAGAAAAATCAATACGCTTGAATATGAACTGATCTCAGGCGAACGGAGGCTTCGGGCGGCGGCAATGTGCGGAAACAAAAAAGTACCGTGTATCATTATTAATTGTACCGATAAGCAGGCAGACGTTTATTCACTGATCGAAAACATCCAGAGATGTGATCTGAATTTTTTTGAAGAAGCAGAAGGGATCGAAAGGCTGATGAATATGTATGGTCTTTCAAGACTGGAGGTTTCAAGAAAACTCGGCAAAAAGCAGTCAACCATCGCCAACAAACTGAGAATATTAAAACTGACGGCAGAAGAAAAGGAGATCATTCTGAAATATCGTTTAACGGAAAGACACGCAAGAGCATTGCTGAAAGTAGATGATGTAGTGTTAAGAAGGATCATACTGAGCGAGATCATATCGCAGGGATTGAATGTATCGCAGTCGGAGCGATACATAGATATGATGCTTGCGGAAAAGAACCGGGAACGTCAGAAAACGCAGAAAACCAGACTTGTCATCAAGGACATTAAAATATTTGAGAATACCATCAACAAGGCAGTTGATACCATTCGTTCATCGGGAATTGAAGCGGTAACAGAACACAGTGAAACAAATGATTATATTGAATACACCGTAAGAATTCCAAAAGCAAGACCGTCTACAGACCAGGATGACCCAATGACAGCATAACAAGTGTACAAGAGAAATTCCCCATTTCCCCTGACATAAACAAAAGACTGAACCGAAAATGGTTCAGTCTTTTGTTTGCAATGTTTCATGTGAAACACCGGCGAGCCGCCGGAGCCGATTCGCTCTCAAGTTTAAAAAAACATTATTTTTTCCGCACCATAAGTATCAAACGAAAGGTATGCAATGGATTTTAATATTATTAAGAACCTTAGCGGAAATTGTTCGGTTCGGTCACGCACCCGGCGTTTCATGTGAAACACCGGCGAGCCGCCGGTCCCTAATTCGCGCTCAAGTTTAAAAAAAAACATTATTTTTGCCGCGCCATAAGTATCAAACGAAAGGTATGGCAATGGATTTTAATATTATTAAAAACTTGAGCGCAAATTATCCAGTGCGGTTACGCACCCGGTGTTTCATGTGAAACAATTTTTGAATAAAACCGGACTTGTGGCGATAAATATGTATAATGTAAGAATTTGAGCGCAAATTGTCCAGTGCGGTCACGCACCCGCCGGAATTTTTGATAAAAAAGATGTTTACGATTGGCGTAAGGAGTGGTATAATAGAAAGGAAAAGGAAATTGTTTTCCAGGAGGGAAAAAATTTGGGAAAAATAATAGCAGTAACGAATCAAAAGGGCGGCGTCGGTAAAACTACTACGGCGGTAAATGTCAGTGCAGGTATCGGCAAGCTTGGCAAAAAATGCCTTCTTGTGGATGTTGACCCTCAGGGCAATGCAACAAGCGGTGTCGGCGTAGACAAACGCTCCATTAAATTTTCATCATACAATATCTTAATTGAGGGAACAAAAGCAGAAGAAGCTGTGATACATACGGAATATGAGAATCTGGATATCATTCCTTCCAGTATTGAACTGGCGGCGGCAGATATTGAGCTGGCGGATATTGAGTGCAGAGAATCAAGACTAAAAAATGCGATTGCACTGATTAAGGGAAATTATGATTATATTTTCATAGATTGTCCTCCGTCACTTGGACTGATTACAACCAATGCGCTTTGTGCGGCGGATACCATTCTTGTGCCGATCCAGCCGGAATATTACGCACTGGAAGGACTTTCACAGCTGATGAACAGTGTCAGGATCGTCAAAAGGCGGTATAACAGCTACCTTGACATTGAGGGAGTTCTTCTGACAATGTATGACGGAAGGCTGAATCTTACTCAGCAGGTAGTGCAGGAGGTAAAGAAATTCTTTCCGCGAAAGGTGTTTCCTGTTGTCATACCGAGGGGCGTAAGGCTTTCGGAAGCACCGAGCTTCGGTATGCCGATTATGTATTTTGACAAGGCAAGCAAAGGTTCAGCAGCGTATATGGATCTTGCAAAGCATATTGCTAATCAAAATTAAAAATATAAAGTTTCGACCACCTTTTCAAAGGTGGCAGGGTGCATGGGGCATAGCCCCTGCCGGGGTTTGGGGCAGAGTCCCGACAATAAAAAGAAGGTGACAGAAAAATGGCAGCAAAAAAAGGAGGACTCGGAAAGGGTCTTGATCTGATATTTATGGAAAACGAAACCGATGACGGCAGCGGAGCAGTAACGCTGAAAATCAGCGATATCGAACCAAACCGTTCCCAACCGAGACAGGAGTTTGACGAGGAAGCTCTCAGAGAGTTGGCTGACTCCATAGCGCAGCACGGTATTTTACAGCCGCTGCTTGTACGCCCTCTGCCTGACGGCGGCTATCAGCTTGTGGCAGGCGAAAGAAGATGGAGAGCGAGCCGCATGGCAGGGATCATGGAAGTGCCTGTGATCATCAAAGAAATGACAGACTCCGAAATGATGCAGATATCCATGATTGAAAATCTGCAAAGGGAAAATCTGAATCCCGTTGAAGAAGCATTAGGTTACAGAGTACTTTCGGAGGAATATGGACTGACACAGGATGAAATATCAAAGTCAGTCGGAAAAAGCCGCCCTGTTATCGCCAATTCCATGCGGCTGTTAAAACTTCCGCAGGAAGTACTTGATATGGTAACGGCAGGAGAGATTTCGGCAGGTCATGCAAGAGCGTTGTTAGGCTTTGAAGATGAAGAATTACTGATTAAAACAGCAGAGATGATCAAAACAAACGACCTGACTGTTCGTGACGTTGAGAAATTTGCCAAAAAAGCAAATGCAGAGAAAAAGGCGGTATCTGCACCGACCCACAGCAGAAATTCATTTTATGATGAAGTGGAGCTTGCACTGAATGAACATCTGAGCCGTAAAGTTAAGGTCAAAAATGGCAAGGACGGCAGCAGTGGTATTCTCGAAATAGAATTCTACAGTGAGGACGATCTTGCGGAACTGGCAAAGCTTTTTGACAGTTAAGTGTAAAATTATATATGGAATACAATGATATTTTATGCTATAATAGGGAAGTGGATACGATGGAACTGTATGATGAAATTCTCGGTAAGTTTATTTCTGATGGAAATAATTTTTTCGGAAATATTGAGATTAACGGCAATCAGACAGAATTGATTTTTAAAGTCATTACAGACGAACAGAACACTGTTGACAGGGCAATCACCAACGGCAGAAAATTCATTTCGGAATTTGAAAAATGGGATAAGGCAATGCGTGAATATGCCGCAAAGAAACTGACAGCGAATGCCAATGACTGGCTTGCGGATTCATTGGAAGATGAAGACGAAAATGCAGAGTTTGAAGAAATTACCGAAGAGGATTTTGCCAAACGTTTGATTCTTGATACAATTATCATATATGGTACTGTATATGACGAAGAAAATAAATTTACAGCATATTACGGTGATGATGATATGTTCTGGGGACACAGTATCGAAATCATGGGTTCGTTTGAAAACGGTATCAATTTCGCAGCTATATGCGGATAAATATAAAAGATTTTTTAAAGGAGAAAGAACAATGATAGACATTAAACTGATCAGAGATAACCCCGATGAGGTAAAGGCAAAAATCAAAAAGAGAGAAATGGATCTCGACAGCGTTGTTGACGAGATCAGAGAAGTTGATGCGGCAAAGCGTGAACAGCTTGGCAAGGTGGAAGCAATGAAGGCAGAGCAGAACGCTGCAAGCAAGCAGATACCGCAGATCAAAAAAGCAGGCGGCGATGCTTCTGAGATCATGGCGAAAATGAAGGAGCTTGTTGCTCAAATTAAAGAGGGTGACAAAGTGGTTTCGGAACTTGAAGAAAAGCAGAAGAGCCTTCTTTTATCGCTGCCGAACCTTCCCGATGATGATGTTGCCGCAGGCGGCAAGGAGCAGAACGAGCCTGTACGCTACTACGGAGAGAAGCCGCAGTTTGATTTTAAAATGAAAAATCATGTTGACCTTTGCGAAGGTCTTGGTCTGATCGATTACGAAAGAGGTGCGAAAATCGCAGGCGCAGGCAGCTGGCTCTATCGCGGCTGGGGTGCAAGACTGGAATGGGCACTGTTGAATTTCTTTATCAGCGAGCATATCAAGGACGGATTTGAATTTATCCTTCCGCCGCATATGCTTGGCTATCAGTGTGGCTATGTAGCAGGTC
>CACYDD010000027.1 GCA_902773065.1 uncultured Ruminococcus sp.
AGCCGCTCCCTACGGTCGCTACTTTTTTATAAAGTCAAATTCTTTGCCGCGTTTTGATTTTATTGCCAACTAAAATTATACACTTAGCGAGCCGCCGGTTGATGAAATAAATGATTGACAAACAGATAAAATCGTTATATAATAAAAACACAAGGGACTTACCCTTTACGGCAGTTCCGAAATAACTGGATTAGTGAAATAACCGCAGTTTGGTCGACCGGCGGTTATTTCTTTTTAGTCTCATCGAGATACTTAACGATGTCAAGCACCAGACGAGCAATTGATATCAAAAGAGCCACTGTGGCAATAAATTCACCATATGTAAGCATAATACCAATCCTCCCTTCGTCAAACTCAGGGAGCATAAAAAGCATTTCGGCGGAGTGCCTCCGCTATCAATTTTGCGCTTAAATTCACGAAAGGCATTAATTTACTGCCGCAAAAGCAGAAACTAACGCCTTTTACAAACTGAAAAAACACAAGCACGGGTGCAGCGTCACGCTGCCTGCCGCAAACCGATTGGATAAGCCACCTTGCAGTTCTATTTTACAGTAATTCTCATAATTTGTCAAATTAAAAAACACACAAACATTTTATTTATTTCATATTCTATTGACAAAATCCACTTTTCATTATATAATAAAAATACAAGGTGACTGTCGGTAAACGGTCAGCCCCTATTTGATGGTTATTTTGAAATAACCGCCCTTTTGGTAGCTCGGGCGGTTATTTCCTTTTTATATCGTGGTTAGCCTTGATAATATCAAGAACCAAACGAGCAACTGATATAGCCAAAACTACATTAGAAATAATTTCACCATATGTAAGCATAATACCAATCCCCCTTCGTTAAACTTAGGGAGCATAAAAAAGAGTTTCGGCGGAGTGACTCCGCGGTCAATTTTGTGCTTGAATTTATGAAAGACGTTAGTCTACTGCCGCAAAAGCAGTAACTAACGCCCTTTGATTAACTAGAAAAACACAAACACGGGTGTAGCGTCACGCTGCCTGCCGCAATTCCGTTGGACAAGTCACCTTGCAAGTCTATTTTACATTAATTCTCATAATTTGTCAATTAAAAATTAAAAATCACATACCAGGCATAAATCGCCGGTATGTGATTTTTGTTATACGATTTCTCCTGTCGTAATAACGGGAGAATGATGTTTTTTCATCGAAACGACATACAGAATCACTGCCGCTGTACATAAAACACTGCCTGCTATGGGATAAACAATAATCAGCCGGTTTGTTGTCCCGTATATTTCCAGTACGCCCTCAAAAATACAACCCACTGTCAGGGTGCTGATTCCCGAATTCCAGAGCCGCAGCACATTCAGGGGCGGTATGTTTTTTCCGTTTACTGCAAAAAGAATATACGGAAGACCACACAAAAGAAGGGGAAGTGCAACGGCATAGATCATAAAGTAGGAATAGACCTCATGGCTGAAATATTCATACACTGCACCGAATAATGCACAGAACGCCGATAAAATGACGCTTGCTGCTGCATAGCGCAGCATTTTTTCGTTATTTACTGATGTATACAATATCGCTCACCCCTCTTTCTTTGATACTTCTTCCTGAGGTTGTCGGATTGTTGATGACCTGTCCGTTGAAATACATGGTGGACGAGCCGCCGCCGTCAAGGTTATAGGCTGTTTCTGCACCGATACTCTGCATGAATTCCGCCAGCTGATAAAGTGAAAGTCCCTTACTGCTGTCCGTTCTGCCGTCAGATACGACAAATACATAATGACATTCGTCGACCATGCCGAGTGCTGTTCTCGGATTGCTTGCCATTGCTTTGCCGACCTCGTCATTTTCCGAAACGGTGATCTGACTGTTTTCAATCAGGGCAGGACCGAAACAGAACGCCTGCCATACACCCTCCGCAACTAACTCATCGGCGGTTTTACTGCCGGAATTGACAATTTTCATAATGCCGTCGGCATAAATGCACATCAGATCTTCACCGCTTCCCGTATCACGATAAACAATGCCGTTGCGTATCACATAACCTGATTCTCTTGCACCATAATAATCGCCGTTGATAGCAAAGATCGCATTGTTGTCCTGTGCGATTGAAGAAGTTGTCGCTGTCACATTTTTGCCGTAGGTATTATCGGCAAAGGCGGTTTTGATATACTGTGATGAAGTTACCGTCACATCTGCAACATAAATTGCTGTTTCGTATTCATAACACTCATAAAGGTTGATGTTGACATTGTCATTGCTGTATGTTCCGACCAGTGTTCCTTTCTCGCTGAGGTTTGTCTGACTGTTCTGAACATTTTGTGTATCGGACGATTCTGTTCCGGATGATGATGTTGTATAATAAAACTTGACACAACGAAGTCAAAAAAATAGAATAGAGAACAAGAAAGGTTGTGTCAAAAATGAGTGA
>CACYDD010000028.1 GCA_902773065.1 uncultured Ruminococcus sp.
AAAATTGCTTTTTATCATGTCGATTTGAACTATATTGATTATCTAAAAAATACGAAACAAAGCGGAGAGGCTTTACAAGAGTGCCGAATGTGCAGTACCAAAGCGGAAATACCAAGTTTTTTTATGGTACGGTTCTGACAATAGAGGGAATGAATTATTTTGTTCCTATATCATCAAAGATACACAACAGACAGGATGATATTATTAACACGAATGACAAATTTAAAAGTAAAAGCGGTACACTAAGATTTATGTATATGCTTCCAATTCCAAAGAAGTGTCTTTCTTTTCTTGATTTATCACAGGTTCAGAATTATACTCAAAAAGAACGAATCAGAAAGGAATTAGCCTTCTGTAGAAGAAATAAGGATAAAATTGAAAAACAGGCAAAACATACTTATGAAAGAATTGCTAATAGAATTAATGATGATTTAGTACGCAGCAGTTGTGATTTTAAGCTTCTTGAAAAAGCTTACAGAGAATATTGCGAAATGTTCGGAATCAAATGATAACTGAATTTTACAAATTATATGGCTGTGAGTTTAAAAACAGCTGTCAAGAAACAGTGTAATTGACAGCACTGACACCGTGGAAAATGTGAAAAAAGTTAGTGTGAAATAATTCTGGGACTTTATGACGCGGCAATAAATGACATTTTACAATGAACCTTAGAGCGAAATTGGGACCGGCGGCTTCTTAGTGTAAAATTATAGTTGGCAATGAAATTGAAGCGCGGCGATAAATTCATCTTTCGTTTTCAGAGCGACCGAAGGGTAGCGACTGCGCGAATTGACACCGACGGCACGCCGGGCTTGAATATTGTGTTGATTTGTGTTAAAATGGTAACGATACTAATGATAGGAGGAAGTTTTGTATGTCAGGACATTCAAAATGGAGTACAATAAAAAGAAAAAAGGAAAAGACAGACGGTGCAAGAGCAAAGGTGTTTACGAAAATCGGCCGTGAGCTTGCTGTGGCAGTACGTGAGGGCGGCGGAGCTGACCCGGCTTCAAACTCAAAACTCAGAGAGTGTATTGCAAAGGCAAAGGCAAATAACGTACCGAACGAAAATATCGAGCGTATTATCAAAAAGGCAGCAGGCAGTGCTGACGGTGATAATTACGAAAACATTACTTACGAAGGCTATGGCCCTTGTGGTATTGCAGTGATCGTTGAAACACTGACCGATAACCGCAACCGTACAGCAGGCGATATCCGTCACTATTTTGATAAATTCGGCGGTAACATGGGTACACAGGGCTGTGTGTCCTTTATGTTCAGCAGCAAGGGACTTCTCGTGATCGAGAAAGAAGATAACGACGAAGATCAGGTGATGGAGGATGCACTTGAAGCAGGTGCAGCTGATTTTAATTCCGACAGCGATGATGTTTATGAGATCTATACCGAGCCGGAGGATTTCGGTGCGGTGATGGAGGCACTTTCCGCAAAGGGTTATGAATTTGTTTCGGCGGATGTTTCGATGATCCCTTCTACCTACACGAAAATCGAGGACGAGGAAGCAGTGGTAAAAATGCAGAAGCTCCTTGATATCCTTGAAGATAACGATGATGTCCAGAATGTATACCATAACTGGGATATGCCTGAGGAATAAACAAAAAGCCGCTGAACAAGCGGCTTTTTAAGTAACGATGGGGATGAATGGGTGAAAGGGTGATGGAATGAAAAAACTGATAAAAATTCTGAAATGGATCATCCCGGTCAGTCTGGTTCTGACAGTGATTTCGGCGGCACTGCTGTTTTTCCTGCCGGATGCGTATCCGAATATCGTTCAGGGATCAAACGGTTTCGGACCTTTTGATTTCAGGCTATCCTATTCTGCCGATGCGGTCATGACCGTGCTGTCGCATTTTGACGGTGACAAAGAAAGTGCTTATATGACATTTTTTGTATTTGATTACATTTTCCTTGCCTGCTATACGGTTTTCACGTTTTCCGTTCCATTGATCATTTATGCCAGGGATGACAAACATTATCTGTTGTTCAGAGCGGCAGCTTTTTCATCGGTAATGAGTATGCTGTTCAATGTACTGGAAAATATCTGTATTATGAACCTTGTAAGGATCACGCCTTTTTTTACCGATGGAGATGTCAATCTTTCCTCGGGTCTGACAACATTGAAATGGGTATTCACAGGGATATGGCTTTTATCAACGGTGTTTCTTCTCATTGTTACTGCTGTCGATTGTGTCAGGAAAAATAAAACAAAGAATAAGAATGTTTCAAAATCTGCCGTGTGATGCTGCATGGCAGGTTTTGCATTTTTTACGATTATTTTACGATTATTTTACATTATTGCCGAGTGTTCTATTGACAAAATTATAGGGAAATTTTATAATTGTATATAAGATGCCGTCGGAAACATTGATCAGATTGGGTTTAGAGTAAATGCAATGGCGGACATTGGCAATTTATATTTTGAAAGGGTGCTTTAAATGAAACTGAATGGTCTGTCTGAGGCCGAGGTTGAAGAAAGCCGGAAAAAATACGGCAGCAATGACCTGACGCAGATTCCTCCTGAACCGCTCTGGAAGAAATTTCTGAAGGGGTTTACCGATCCGATGATCATCATACTGCTTGTGGCACTGGCTGTACAGGTGGTTCTTTGTTTTTTAGGGGAATCGGAGTGGTATGAGCCGGTGGGGGTACTGATCGCAATTCTGATCGCCAACGGTGTATCTTCTGTCAGTCAGCATAAGCAGGAAGGCAAGGCTTCTGCACTTAAAGCAGAGGAAGAAGCCAAGGAAATGGCAAAAGTACTGCGCAGCGGTCAGCTGCAGGAAGTACATATCAGCGAAATTGTTGTCGGCGATATCCTTTATCTCCAGTCGGGTGATAAGATCGCAGCAGACGGTGAGATCGTGGAGGGAGAGATCAAAGTCGATCAGGCAGCCCTGAACGGTGAGACCGAAGAAGCTTTGAAAACACCTGCAAACGGAGAAGAATACAATGTCAAAGACCTTCTCAATAAGCATTATGCCTACAGAGGAACAGTTGTCTGTGCTAATGAGGGCTATTTGGAAGTCAAAGTTGTAGGTGACAAGACCCTTTTCGGTGAACTGGCACTTGAAGTACAGGAAGAAACAAGAGCAACGCCGCTCCAGCTGAAACTTGGCAAGCTTGCCAAGCAGATATCCAAATTCGGTTATATCGGTGCGATCCTGATTGTTGTGGCTGTCATTGCCAAAAGACTTCTCACAGGCGATATTCCTGCCGATGCCGGTCAGTGGGTATCCATGTTTATCAATGCGATCACGGTTGCCATTACAGTTATTGTTTGTGCCGTACCGGAAGGTCTGCCAATGCTGACATCTGTATTGCTTTCGTTCCAGAGTATGAAAATGGCAAAGGATAATGTTCTTGTCAGAAATATCAATGGTCTTGAAACAGCCGGAAGTCTCAGCCTTTTGTTTACCGATAAAACAGGTACGATCACAGAAGGTAAGCTGAATGTAATGGAGATCACAACAGGCAATGTCAAAACCTTTAAAGAGCTGGACGAAATGCCGGCGCAGCTGAAAGCGGATATCATGACCGGTATCGGTATCAATAACTCCGCTCAGGCTTCCGACGGTACAGTGATCGGTGGTAACAGCACGGATAGAGCATTGATGGCATTTCTGATCAAGGGAAATGCTGCCGATAAGCTTCCGAAAGAGGATGTCAAGGACTTTAATCCGTTTGATTCCGCAAAGAAATTTTCAAGTGTGTCGATCTCACGTGATGATAAAACCATTACATACATCAAGGGTGCGCCCGAAAAGCTTCTGACACGCTGCACCCACTATATTGATGAGCATGGCAAGACGAAAGAACTGGTTGAGAAAAACTATCTTACCACTTATATCAACGGTCAGGCAGCACGTTCCATGCGTCTGCTGGCGGTAGCGAAAACAGAGGGCGACCCTGTTGAGGGTGAACTGACGTTGATTTGTGTATTAAGTATTCGTGATAAAGTTCGTCAGGAGGCAGCCGATGCGATTAAGGAAGTAAAAGCAGCAGGTATTCAGGTGGTCATGATCACAGGTGACAGAAAAGAAACCGCTGTTGCAATCGCAAAGGAATCAGGACTGCTTACCTCTGATGATGAAGTCGCTCTTACTTCTGCCGAACTGGGTGACATGAGTGATGATGAAGTGAAAGAGATCCTGCCGAAGCTGAGAGTGGTTGCCCGTGCGTTGCCGATGGATAAGAGCCGTCTGGTAAGGCTTGCACAGGAGCTTGACCTGGTTGTCGGCATGACAGGTGACGGTGTCAATGACTCGCCGGCACTGAAAAAAGCCGATGTCGGCTTTGCAATGGGCAGCGGTACGGAAGTAGCAAAATCCGCAGGTGATATCACGATCCTTGACGATAACTTCCTGTCCATCAAGAAAGCAATTCTTTACGGCAGAACGATGTTCAAGACCATCAGAAAATTCCTGATTTTCCAGCTTACTGTCAATGTAGCAGCTGTGCTGATCTGCTTTATCGGTCCGCTTCTCGGAACAGGGGAGAATTACAGTATTATTCTTACGGTAGTGCAGCTTCTTGTCATTAACCTTGCAATGGATACCCTTGCAGCGGTTGCCTTCGGCAGTGAACCGCCTTTAGAGGAATATATGAAGGAAAAGCCGATTCCCCGTACAGCAAGCATTATCAACAAGCCGATGTTGATCGAGATCCTTATTGCAGCACTGTATATTACTTTCATGTGCCTTGCAATTCTGTTCGTTCCTGCAATTACGAATTTGTTTGAGAATTTCCAGGATTTTGATTTCAATGTTGTTTATCACAAATCCGCATTGTTTGCAACCTTTATGATGGCGATTGCCTTCAATGGCTTCAATGCAAGAACAGAGCATATGAACATCTTCAAGGGATTGAGCAAAAATGTTAATTTCCTGCTGGTTATGTTTGGTATCCTTGTTTTGCAGTTTGTATTTGTTACATTCGGCGGAGAATTCCTCAGCGTGACTGCCCTCAGTCCGAAGGATTGGGCACTCTGCATTTTAATTGCAGTGCTTGTTGTTCCTATCGACATTATCCGCAAACTCATTGTTGCGATTGCAAAAAAAGAGTGAAAACAGGGGCTAGGGACTAGAGACTAGGGATTAGGGGCAGGAAAACCGGCTGATTTAATCGTAAACTGAAATTTTTACCAAATAAAACAAACCGGAGCTCCGCACCATAAAAAGTGCAAAGCTCCGGGTTGTTTTAGTTCGATTTCTCGTCATCGCCTCCGATGCCTAAAGAGTCCGCCGTGTCAGCGATATCGGCAAGTGTACTCATCGCCTGATAGGCTTTACTGCTGGTAATGGATTCCAGCATATTATTCAGTGAATCAATACCGTAGGCTGTTTTTTCACAGCCAAGCTGAAACTGACCGTTTGACAATTTCCATTCCCTGATCGTCCAGTTATCCTTTTCAATGATACCAAGGACACTTTCTCCTGTGTAATCATAGAATTCAAAATGTTCTTTCAGATATTGTTTGCCATAAGCTTCTTCCAATGCTCTGTAGACAACGCCAAGATTCTGGTCGAGGAATATTTCATTCAGATAGGCACGTAACTCAGAAGCACTCATTGATTCTTCGCTGACACTTTCTTCCGCAGCGGAAGGCTCATAAGCCGGTAATGCACGGCTGCTTTCATCTGTGCTGTAGGAAGAGGATTCGTCATCATAGGTTGATGATTCAACGGAGCTTTCCGCCTGACTGTAGGTACTGTCAGAACTTTCAACAGCATTACTGCTTTCTGTCGGAGGAGCAGTCTCTGTCCTATGTCCGCAGGCAGTCATTGCACTTGCAGCAATTACCATTGCCAGAAGCAAAATCGTGATTCTTTTTGTACTTGTTTCTTTCATTTCACTTTCTCCTTTTTCTTTTTCTTTTATCCTTCAATCATTTTACAAAGCTCGATCAGATCATCAAATGTTTCCAGTGTTCCGGCCTTTCTTCGGAGTGCCGCCGCACCGTGAACGCCCTTAAAATACCATGCAGCGTGTTTTCTTGCTTCACGCATACCGATTTTTTCGCCTTTATATTCGCATAATGTCTGTATATGCCGCAGAAGAACAGAAATTCGCTCTGCATTGGAGATCGGTAGGGAAGGTCTGTCGTACCCGAGAAGGCTGTTGATCTCACGGAAGATCCATGGATTGCCGAGTGCACCCCTTCCGATCATGACAAAGTCGCAGTTCGTCTGTTCATACATTTTGGCGGCATCTTCGGCACTGGTGATATCACCGTTGCCAATGACAGGAATACTGACGGCTTTTTTGACCTCACGGATAATATTCCAGTCAGCAGACGGCATATACTGCTGTTCCCTTGTTCTGCCGTGAACCGTTACCGCCGCCGCACCTGCC
>CACYDD010000029.1 GCA_902773065.1 uncultured Ruminococcus sp.
AAATTACTCAAACGTACAGCAGCAGTCGCGATCAGTGCAGCCATGCTTTTCAGCACCGCACCAATGACAACCGCCTTTGCGGCAAACAACGGTCCTGTGGATTTCAGTTCTGACATGATGTATTATGCATCTTTGATCTGGTTCGAGCAAATTGATGACAAAGGAAATCTTGTCAAAGTCGATAACCCCGACTACAGTTATAGCGGCGGAGAATATGTACATTATGATGTATACAGCAAAACAGAAACCGACAATACCGCTTTCAAAGGTGCATCCTATGACAAATCTACCAATACACTGACCCTTGATAACGTGAACGCCGGCAATTACATTCTTGCCGCCAATGCAATGGGCAACGATTTCAAAATCAAGATTGTTGGCAACTGTACTCTTGCTCAGATCACAGGCTATGGTGCTGGTTACGGTCAATCCATTACCTTTATCGGTGACGGTACACTCACTGTCAATGAGAAAAAACTTTTTGATTACGGTATTGATATCCTTGCTTACTCAGAAGCAAATGTCAATTTTGACAGTGGTGTCAAAGTTAATATCAGCGGCAAAGAAGGTGCAGTACGTACAGGTGCAAATACACTGAAAAATGTTTCCGAAGTATTTACTTTTAAAAGTGAAAGCGATGCTAAAACGGAAGAAGAAAATATTTATGATGAGAAGTATGAATGGGTTAGTGGCTATTACATTGACCTGACTCCTCAACCCGACTATCTCGGTCCCAAAGCAAAGTGCCTTTCTGACCCCGACGGTATATATACAATGGGTGACTATACCTCTACAAGCAGTGACGGTACAGTTACAAAGGGACATTGGGTGGAAAAATATATCTATTCCGAATCTCTTGGACTGTATCTGACTGACCCATCATTCGGAGGTTCAAAGTATCTTGAAGAGAACGATGAAGAATACAGCAATTATGAATTTGTTGGAGGAGAAACGCTCCAAAACGAAAAGAAAAGATTTGAGGAATTTAACTACTTTACAATCATGACTGATGCAGAAGGAAATCAGTACGCTTACAAAGAGAACGCATGGAGTGTTGATTTACAGGAATTTGTAAACTATGTTGTCACTTTCAAGCCTGTATCTGATGTGAGCGGCGCATATGAATTCAAAATTCTTTACTCAGGTGATGAGGCGAAAAACTTTGCGGCAACACTAACCAATACAAATCAGGAAATCAATGGATTTGTCATTAAGGATCTTGAGCCTGACAAAGACTGGATCGGATATCATGTTATCAGCAAGGATGACCCTGACGGACTCTATTTTATGACAGAAGGATCAAGATATGAAAATTACGGTGAAGAAGACGAAAAGGAAATTCCTACTCGCTGGATCAGAAAATATATCTACAATGAAAGATATAATGTATATCTTCAGGACACGAATTTCGGAGATTATTGGAATGGTCTTGCTATGAATTATGATGACTTTGACACATCCGGTTATACGCTTGCGGAAAATGAAAAAGGCGTATATAATTACGGCAAAATCACAAGTATTTACAGTAAGATGTATGTAGATGCTGAAGGAAAAAAATATGCCGTTGATGATATCAAAGTAAACGGTGAATATGTCGATACCACTTTCAACTATGAGCTGATTCCCGAACTCAGTACAGATGATGAGAACACGTATCTCTTTACCATCGCTGAGGGAGTGGATGTCAGCGACCTGACTGAATTTGTTGAACGCACCCTCAACGAAAGCATTAAGAATTATTATATCACCAACACAGACTTCACTTATGACGGCGGCAAGTCAGCTACGACATTGACAGATATCAGCAAGGCAACCGTTACAGTTTCAAACAGCACCTATACAGGTAAAACACTGACACCTGCCCCGACTGTGAAGATTGGCGGTACAACGCTCAAAAACGGCACAGATTATACAGTAAAATATACCGACAACACTAATGTAGGCACAGCTAAAGTGACTGTGACAGGCAAGGGCAATTACACAGGAACGATTACAAAGACCTTTACCATAAATAAGGCAAAAATCGATACAGCAACGGTAACTATTGCAGCCCAGACTTATACAGGCAAGGCACTGACACCTGCCCCGACTGTGAAGATTGGCGGTACAACGCTCAAAAAAAGCACAGACTATACAGTAAAATATACCAGCAACACCAATTTTGGTACTGCAAAGGTAACCATTACGGGCAAGGGCAACTACAGCGGAACGATCACAAAGAACTTTACTATTAAAGCAAAGAGTATTGCCAAACTTTCCGCAGCACTTTCTACAACTTCTTATGCTTACAACGGCAAGGCAAGGACACCGTCTGTGACCCTGAAAGACGGCAAAACAACACTCAAAAAAGGCACAGACTATACCGTAACCTACAGCAGCAACAAGGCAATCGGTACGGCAAAGGTAACCATCAAGGGCAAAGGCAACTACACAGGCACGATCACCAAAAACTTCAAGATCGTTCCGAAAACATCCACGATCAAGACTGCAACGTCCACGAAAACAAAACAAATCAAGGCAACCTGGACAAAGGACACAACAGCAACAGGTTATCAGATCCAGTACTCCACCAGCAGCAAGTTTACGAGCGGCAACAAGACGAAAAATATTACCAAAAACTCAACCACCAGCACAACGATTACAGGCGTAACCAAGGGCAAAACTTACTATGTACGAATTCGTGCATACAAAACCGTCAGCGGCAAAAAAGTTTACGGTGCTTACAGCACAGTCAAGAAAGTGAAAATTAAATAATCTGCAAAACTAATGAAAGGGATACAGCCTTGAAAATTTCAAGGCTGTATCCCAATATTTTTTTCTTCCTGCCATACTATAAAACGAAGCGACAGTCCGATATCTTCCTTAGATATGAACGATTTCCGCTGACAGGCAATGCAGTTTGTGCAAAGTATTATCATCGGGAATTGTTGATAAAAACAAATAATCCGCATAAGCGAGAGCGTTTTCTTTGATTCGCTCACCGTTAGGCGGATTATCAAATGTGATAAAGTCGTGATTCCTTAATTACAGAAAGGTATTTTTTCAGTAAATACCGCTTTAATTTGTTTTCATCCAGCGAAGCCATTTCAGCACGTTCCACAGGGCGAATCTCATCCTGATATTTTTGTAGTTTTCATATCCATAATGAGGAAACTGAAATTTTCCGCTCAAATCTTTATCGCTTCTTCTATCTGGAGATACTCGATCTGATGATTTTTTTGGAAGCCGTCTTTTCAAATTCTTTCTCTCTTATGACAAGACTGACAATTTGCTTGGCTGGTGGGAAGCTGTCATTTACTTCATCTATTTTCTTTTGGATCTCCGCTTTGATGTCCTCACATGAATAATCCGGATCAGGATAAACTTCTGCACAAATGAAACCGTTTTTATCATAGACGACAATCTCTTTAACAGGAGCATAGTAGGCAAATTTATTTTCTATTTCTTCTGGCGAAACATTTTCTCCGTTTGCCAGAATGATCAGATTCTTTTTTCGTCCTGTAATATACAGATAACCGTCATCGTCTTTATATCCAAGATCTCCCGTCATGAGCCAGCCGTCTTCTGTAAGTGACTTTGCTGTTTCTTCGGGATCTTTATAGTATCCCATCATAACGGATTTGCTCTTTACCTGTATTTCGTTTTCAACGATCCTTACTTCGCAGCCGGGAACGATCTCTCCGACAGATTCGGGCTTGAGACAATTTTTGACACCTGAGCATATTCTGGGAGAACATTCCGTCATACCATAGCCCTGAGCTATTTCTATTCCGAATTCTTTGTAGCCTTTGATGATTTCGGGACTCAGGTAAGCTCCTCCCGAATAGATCACGCTGAAATCTTCGCCGAATACATCCTTTCCCACAGCCAACTTATCTCCGTCTTCTCCTGCCATTTGTTTCATTCTGTTCAGAATGGAGGCGGCGATCATAGGAACGAAGGTTACTTCTGTAGGACGGAATATTTTGAGATTTTTGATAATGCGCATTAACGAGTCGTTTATGCACAACATCCTGCCGTACCACAGCGCACAGAGAATATCGCAGGTAAAGCAGAATACATGATGTACCGGCAGAACACTCATTCTTTTATTGCCATGATATCCTAAATCAGGTTCACAGGTGGTGTTATCGATCAGATTTTCATTGCTCAACATGACACCCTTGCTTCTTCCGGTTGTACCTGAGGTGAAAAATATAGCAGTAAGATCTTTCTTTCCGGAATTTCCGGAAGGCTTTTGATTTTTATATTTTTCGATGATATCACCTGTGAACAGCATACTGTCAACAGATTTATGTATGTGAATATAATATTTCACTTTGGGACATAGTGTTTTCCATATCTCAATATCTTTTTCATGATTGCTGTCAATAAAAACGATCTCGCTGTCCGAGCGAATGATCTCATCGGCCAATTTTTCCGCATTATTAGCATTATCCAGCGGCACAGTGACGTTTCCGCTGCACTGTATGCCGAACCATGCTGTCAGATATTCATAGCTTGTCAGTCCGATGACCGCTGCATGGACTTTGCCGGGAAACTGATCATTGATCCATGCACCAATACTGTCACAGTCTGCCCGAAATTGTCTGAAAGTGTGTTCAACAAACTGTCTTTTTTTATACTCACGAACAAATACTTCTTCTCCGAATCTCTCATCTGCTGAGTAGACAAGCTCTTTCAGTGTTGTTACCTCATTCATGCCTTGATCCCCTCTAAATATGCTATCAGCTGACCAACAGTTTTGCTTTTTGCTGCTTCAGACTGTTCGATCTCTACGTCAAATTCATCTTCACAGTCTCCCAGCATACAGATAAAATCATAGGAATTGAATCCGAGATCCTCGGAAAAACGGGAATCCTCACTGATGCTTTCGGGGTCAACGTCAACATAACTGCACATAAGTTCTTTTAACTGCTCCAACATAAATGTTACCTCCTGATCATGTCATATCAATAATTTCCTGAATTGTTTTATCGGGATTTTCAATACTCCTGAAAAGAATTCTTCCGGTGAAATAATACAGAAATTCTATTTCTTCGGGAGTTGCACAATCCTTTTGGTATCCGAAATAGAATGTAAGACCGCCGTCTCCGGGACGGTGCATTGCCGTAATATAGAACGGCTGAGGCTGCCTGCCGCTGCTGTACCATCTGCTCTTGTACGGGATATCTTTGAGATAGGGGACAAGACTCTTTCTTGTTGCAGGCTGATAAGTGAAACTGACACTGTGATACTCTGCACCGGGTTCTGTATGATAAGCAAGTCTTTGTTCATAATAATATTTCAATGTCGGATAATCGGCATGAAGGAACATTTCCTGCTGTGCTTTATTGATCTTAGCCATTGATTCAAGTACAGTATCAGTAGGTTCAATGATCGTTCTCAGGGGCAGGCAGTGCATTCTTACGCCGCCGCTTTTTTTATTGAGGATAGTGGACCTTCTGCTGACGAAGTTTCTGACCGTAATATCTTTTTCATTGTAATTGAATTTGGAAAGAACTGTTCTGATAGCATGAAGTATAACGACACTTGCCGGAATATTATGTTCCTCTGAAAATCGGATGATTTTATCGGTAGATTCAACATCCAGATCGTATGTGACCGTTGCACCTGCTGCATCTTTTGTTGGAAGCTGACACCACCTGAGGTCGGGATTGTTATATTTATTTCTGTTCTGGATCATTCTTCCCGGACCTGCAAAGTCTGTATACATGGGTTCGGGTTCAGCCAGCTTTGCATGCCAGTAAGCCGCATCACGCTGTGCCTTTTTGCTTTCAGGATATTCCAGATCCTTTTTCAGTGCTTCAATATATGAAGTCATAGGAGGAGGATAGGGGAGATCATACATCAGATGACAATACAGATCCATAACATCTTTTGTAAAAGTAACCACTGATCCGGAGTCAGCACAGGCATGGTGTACATTACAGTAATATCCGTTATAGCCGTCCGGCATAGAAACAATAACAATTCTGGAAAGTTCTCCTCCATATGTTTCAAACGGCTGAGAGGTCCATCTTTCAAGTATGGAGTGTGCTTTTTCTTCTGTCAGAGCAGAAAAATCACAATACTCAAAATACTTGTTTTTATAGGGTTCGATATACTGCCACAGTTCCTCTGTTTCGGGATCTTTCCATATCCGCATACGCATTGACTCACATCTTTCGATGGCCCGGTTGAGTGCTTCACGCAGTACAGAAACATTCAGTTCCGTTTTAAGAAATGTACCGGTGCCGATATTGACGATCTCATGTGTCGGACTGAGCTGTAAGGTGTACATATGCACCATTTGGGCAGGGGTCAGGGGATAACATTCCCTTTTAATTCCGCCGATAATTTTTTCCATATTCAAGCCTCCGTTCTCTTATACGATTTCATGTCAGAGTGTTGTCAAAAACTTTCAGACTTTCCCAAGGCGGCAACTTCAACAATGAAAATCGTACAAATTAATAATTTTAGTTAATTTTACTATTTTTTCATGACTTTGTCAATAGTATTAATAAAAGATACTCAAATAAATTTGTTTGAGTTCATGAGTGAAACTTTTTGCAGAAAACATAAAGAAAATGCTGCTGCTCCATGAATTGTGTTTACACTTATGTTTTTGAATGATTTGTAAATTATCTGGAATTTTTTTAGGGGATGTTGACAAAACTATGTCGGGTTTGTATAATTAGAAGAATAGAAAGTAAATAACTGTGTCTTATTGAGTAGAATCAAGCGTATTCTGTAGTAATTGTGTCCATGGGGTACGCTTTTTTGTATATCAATCATTGAAAGAAAGGTGAGCAAGATGAAAAAAGAAACCAACCGATTCAAAACAAAAGTCTTATCTGTTTTGCTGGCGGCGATGATGGCCGGCGGCAGTACGGCGGTGGCTCTGCCTGCCATAGGTGCTGACATTGCCATTACGGCAAGTGCGGCAGAAACCGCACCTGAAATGCCTGCTGAGGTGGCGGCACGCTATGCAGAACACCGAAACCATGTGTACAGCCTGGAGGATTGGGCTAATAGCGAAAGCTTTTATGACCATGTGCTTATCATGCCGGGCGACACGTTTGAGATCCCCGTTTATGAAAAATCTAACGGTACGATCTATTTCGTAGGCAGCATGGCGAGCGATGACAGCGGCAACATAACAAATGACCCATTCTTTTTTATTGATGTTGAAGGTGACGATAACTGGTCAACTCTCCCGTCTGATATATACCTTCCGGACGGTTTTGAAGTTACCGGCGCAGTTGAGCCTGTCGAGGAACGAACCTATACCCGTTCTTTTCATAACAGATACACAGGCAAATCATTTACAGTAAAATTTTGCGAGCAATGGGTCAATAATACAAATTGTCCGATTTACCTTATCGGTAAGGGCAGCGGCAGCGGTCCTCTCGGAGACGATAATAATCAGGCGCATGTGTTTCCCCAGATCATGTATTACGCTCCGTACTACAGCATAACATACCCCACTACAGACGAAAACTACAGTTATGACGGACTCGAAAAGTATTTCTGGCCGCAGGGCGACCTTGAAAGTCTTGATTTTCCGAAATATTACTGGATAACAGATACTCCATACACAATAACATTCCCGAATCCTGTTCAGACTAAGAGTCATTTTGATTATTGGGCTTCCAGTGAAGCAACACAGACGGTCAACGGTCAATATACTGACTTGACTGTTTGCAATACATCAGGCAAAGACAGTCACGGAAACAATTACAGCTCTACATCATTCAAAGGACACGGTGACGTTAAGGTATCTCCTGTTTTTAAATCGGGAACAACAATAACCTTTGAGGGCAACGGCGGAACGATCAACGGACGTGACGAATGGATTATCGAAACTCCCGAATATGACGGCGAATCAGGCAACTATGGATACGAGCTTAATGATTATGTTCCCACACGTGAGGGCGATACTTTCCTCGGTTGGTGCGCAAAGGAAAACGCACGTTACGACAGCTTTGTCACAAAGGATGATGAATCGGCAGTTTACGAGAAATTCTGGAATAATGAATACAGCCGTAATTACACCTATAGAAACGTAACTCTTTACGCAAAGTGGGCGAGCAACACAAAAGAAAACCTTGAAAAAAACGGTTGGGATATAGACGATGACGGTACGCTATGGCTTCTTAACAATAAAGGTGTTGAAGCATGGAACACTGCCAGAGATGCAGACCCGACATTAGCTCCAAAGGTAAAGGGAATAAAACAGAGCTTTAATACTGATGATCCGTCAAATGATTTTGCATACAGTCTTGAAGGTGTGTTTGAAGGATGCGTAAATCTTGAAAACCTCGTTTTCGAGGAAAATGTTCGCTGGCTCAGCTGGAGTGCATTCAAAGACTGTAAGAACCTTAAAACAATAACATTCCTCGACAGCATTTATAATAATCTTGACAATGTTATGACGGAGGCGTCGAAGGATGTTGTTGTGACAGTTCCCGAAACATATACGGGCCGCCTGGGTAAGTATGAATATCTTGCTAACAATGGAAAACGTTATGGACTTTCGGTGAACGGCGAGCTTATTACCGAAAACAATCTTACAGCACAATGCGGCGAGGGTACGGCATCCTTTGACCCCGAAACAAATACCCTGACACTCGAAAATGCAGAGCTTTCAGAAACACTTACTCCGCATTGGCTCGGTATTTACTCTGACCCCGAAACATACACAAGATACACGAATGCGGTAATCGTTTCTGATTTGCCTGAACTGAATGTAGTGCTGAAAGGTGAAAATACTATTACAGCAAGTAATCTCGATGCATTCAGAACATACGGCAATCTGAACATCACAGGTGACGGCAGTATTAAGGCTTATTATACCTTAAGCAATTACTTTATCATTGACAGCGAAACAGGCGAATCTGTACCGGTATCCGGCATATTCCCGTTGACGCTTACCGCTCTCGGAAACCTCACGCTTGACGGTATTACCGTACAAAGAATGAATGCACAGCCGACAGGAACTCTCACCGTAAAAGACTCCACTCTTCTTGGCGGCGTTTTCACCAACAATTCCGATTTGACGATCACAAATTCAACACTGAAGGGCTTTACAGGTGGAATCAGCGGTTCATACGACAGCGGCAACGACTACAACCCGACAGTCGGCGGCAAAAACGTTACGGTTACAAATAGTACCTTTGATTATGTCACAGTAAGCGCGCCTGAGGATGCAGAAACAATTTCTTTCAAGGACAGCAATATTCAGCTTTCCGGCAAACTCTCAGCAGGCGAAAACACCAAGCTGAGTATTGACAATACTATATTCAAAGCCTATGGTCAGGCAGACGGTGTGACAAATATTTCTGAAGAAAACATTACCCTCACCGGATGTGAAATTTTCCAGGGCGCATGGAATCAAAGAGGTTATTTCTCCATCGTACAGACAAAAGAACCTGAACCTGAGCCTGCACCTGCTGCTGCGGATATCAGCAAGGCGACAGTAAGCGGTATTGCAAACAAGACCTACACAGGAAAGAATATTACTCAGAGCATTACAGTAAAGCTGGGCGACACAACCCTCAAAAACGGTACAGACTACAGTGTAGCCTACCGAAACAACAAGAATGTCGGCACGGCTACCGTTACTGTAACAGCGAAAGGTGACAATTACTCAGGCAAAATTGAAAAGACTTTTAAAATCACAGCAAAGGATCTTTCAAAATTCACTGCCGCACTTTCCGCTTCCG
>CACYDD010000030.1 GCA_902773065.1 uncultured Ruminococcus sp.
ACTTATCATGAACCGAGAAAGCAGACGACTGATGAATTTGTTTTAGTCTAAGTGGCGGCTGGTATTATTGAGGGTCCGGCGGCTCGCCGGCGGCGGCATGGTTGTATTTTATCGTAAAGAACCGATCAGCTTTTCCGTTTCAACAACAATAAGCGGAACAAGCGACAACCCTATGACAATAAGCCAACAGAACGGCGAAAGCGGAACAGTTTTGAAAATCGCTGCTAATGCCGGAACAGATATCACCGATACCTGCATTATTACACCGATTATGAAAGAACCAATAAGCTTCGGATTTCCTGTAATTCCGGTATACAATAAGGATTTTTCACTTCTGAGATTAAAAGAGTGGACTAACTGACTGATACTGAGAACTGCAAAAGTCATTGTTCTTCCGACCGCGGGGTCATCGCCGTGATCAAAAAATATTCGTCCGATGCTGTAAGCCAAAAAAGCCAGCGCACCTATAAAACAGCCTTCTATAACAATTGAGAGAACACTGTCCCTTGTAAATATTCCTTTTTTTGTATCTGTAGGCGGCCGTTCCATGATATCATCTCTGGCAGGCTCCGATCCGAGGGCAAGTGCCGGCAGAGAATCCGTTACCAGATTGATCCACAAAAGCTGTATCGCAAGCAATGGCGATGGAAGATTCAATAAAAAGGCACTCAGTACAGTTAAAATTTCACCGATATTACTGGATAAAAGAAAATGAATGGTTTTCCCGATATTATCGAAAATTCCTCTGCCCTGCTCAACTGCACTGACAATTGTCGCAAAATTATCATCCGTCAGAATCATATCCGCAGCGCTTTTGGCAACATCTGTTCCGCTGCGCCCCATTGCACATCCGATATCTGCACATTTCAGTGCAGGCGCATCATTTACTCCGTCACCAGTCATAGCAACTACTGCACCGCTGCTTTGAAAAGCTTTGACTATTCTTACCTTATGTTCCGGTGACACACGGGCAAAAACCGAATACTTCCAGATATTATTTTTCAGTTCGGTATCTGAAATTCCGTCAAGCTCGCTGCCGGAAGCACATCTGTCCCCTTTTTTAAAAATTCCCAGTTTCTCCGCAACTGCCTTCGCGGTAATGATATGGTCACCTGTGATCATAACTGTTTTTATTCCGGCTTTTCGGCAAAGTGAAACTGCTCCGTATGCCTGCGGTCTTGGCGGATCACTCATGCCAATTAATCCAGCGAATATCAGTCCGCTTTCTGTTTCATTGTTCTCCGGTTTCTCCGCTGTATCTTTATATGCTGCTGCAATTACCCTCATTGCCTTTTCTGCAAGCGCATTATTTTCTGCATAAAGCTTATTCTTTATTGCTGATGTCATTGCAGCCGATTTCCCTGACATCCGTACCGAAGAACACAGTCCGATCAATATATCGGGCGCTCCCTTGACAATGGTCCGATAGCCGCCCGTTGAAAGCTTGTGAATAGTGATCATTCTTTTTCGCTTTGAATCAAAGGGTATTTCACCTACCCTCTGATACTTTTTTTCGAGTTCTGTTTTTAACTGCCCCGCATCCGCTGCAGCAGTTACCAGAGCTGCTTCAGTCGGATCTCCGGTTCCATGAAAGCCATGTGCAGTTTTTGTTAAAGTACTGTTATTGCACACAGCGGCGAGCGACAGCAGAAACATTCCCTCTGATGTATGCGCACTGATTGCTCCGCCCGCATCAGAAAGCGCCTGCACTGTCATTTTATTCTGCGTCAGCGTTCCCGTTTTATCGGAACAGATCACATTTGCACTGCCCAGTGTTTCAACCGCAGGAAGTTTGCGTACTACTGCTCTGCTGGCAGCGAGCTTTCTTACACCGAGTGCCAGTACAATTGTCACAATTGCAGGCAGTCCCTCAGGAATTGCAGCTACAGCAAGACTGACCGATATCATAAACATATTCAGCGGCGCAACCCTCTGCAAAATTCCGAGCACGAAAATGATAATACATATCACCACTGCACAGATGCCAAGAACCTTACCTGTTTTTGCAAGGCTTTTCTGCAGAGGGGTCTTAGGGCTTTCGCCGCTGTCAAGCATTGCGGCAATTCTGCCAACCTGAGTATCCATTCCTGTACCGGTAACGATAGCCTTGCCGTGACCTGCTGTAATGAAGGTGGAAGAAAAGAGCATATTCGCCCTGTCGGCAGGCGGTGTTTGTTCATGAAGAATGAGATCGGCACGTTTTTCACTCGGTACAGCTTCTCCGGTAAGAGAGGATTCTTCCGCTTTAACTGCCACCGCTTCTGCCAGTCTGGCATCAGCACAGACAAGATCTCCGGCTTCAAAAACAACAATATCGCCCTGTACAAGATCTTCTGACAGAATTTTTTTTCGTTTTGCATCACGAATAACAGTTACATGGGGGGCGGATAGTTTTTTCAGCGCTTCGATTGCCTTTTCTGCACGGCTTTCCTGCACAGTACCTATTACTGCATTCAGAATCACGATCAGCAATATCATAATCGGATCAATAAAATCTCCGTCTTCCGTTACCATAGCAATCCAGAAGGAGATTCCTGCTGCAATCAGAAGAAGCAGTACCATAAAATCGGAAAACTGCATCAGAAATTTGACGATTATTCCGGGTTTTTTCTTTTCCATCAACATATTTTTTCCGTATTTCTGTAAACGTTCTTTTGCCTGAGCATCTGAAAGCCCTTTTTCAATATCTGTTTTGAGTACTTTGGCCGTATCTTCACTGCTAAAGCTGTGCCACTGCATGGCATCACTCTCCCTTATAAAGCTTCTTGTTATTACTGCTCTTTTACTGTTCAACAATACCGGGATTCACAGATTCAGGTATAAATTAATCAGCATTTTCAGAGTTTATCAAAAAAAAACATCCGATATAATATATAAGGATCATAAATAAAATATTCATCGTAAAAACATTCCGGTCGGCATTAGTGTAAAGGATGTCAGATTATGACCCGAATCTGTTCAGGCGGCATGCGTACAAAGCACGCATGCCGCCGTTACTACGTGGGGAAGGGCAAAAAAAAACACATCATTACTGTATATTTAACAGCAGTTACGA
>CACYDD010000031.1 GCA_902773065.1 uncultured Ruminococcus sp.
AGCCTACCATATACTGCTCATTGTCAATAGCTTTCGCGGCATAAACGCAAATTACTTACCCACACATTCTATGGATGCCTCTTAAATAACTAACTCCAATCACAAACTTCCGGCAAGCGGAATATCTCGCCTCCCCTGAAAGGGGAGGTGGCAAAAATTGCCAGAAGAAACTTGGGTAAATCATTAACTTGATATAGAATATAAAACTTGAATTCACTAAAAACTTACCGCAATTTTTGACGGAGGGGTTCGGGGGCAGGAGGAAGCCGCCTTTGCTATAAAACCTCAAAGGGAGAACAAACTAATCGATGCCATAATTATGCATTATGCATTATGCATTGAAAAAGGTGGCAGGAGGAAGCCGCCTTTATGAAGAACTTATGAGGGAGAAATAATTGTACATTGAAGAAGGATGTGAGATATATGGATAAGGTCATGGAGCAGCAATTTGATATCAAATCGATGTATGAGGACGAGCTGAAAGAGATGCTCGCGCAAATGGGCGAGCCTTCCTACAGAGCCTCGCAAATCTATCAGTGGCTGCAAAATGGTGCAAAATCCTTCGGTGAAATGACTAATATTTCAAAGGGATTGAGAGAAAAACTTATGCAGAACTGCTATATATCTCATGCAGCTATTGAAAAAAAATTAATTTCGGCTTATGATGGTACAGTGAAGTATCTTTTTTCGTTTCATGACGGGGAAACAGTGGAGTCTGTTCTGATGAAATATCATCACGGTTATACCAGCTGTATTTCGACACAGGTGGGGTGCAGAATGGGTTGTACCTTCTGTGCAACAGGCAAAAGCGGATTTTCAAGAAACCTGACGGCGTCGGAAATGCTTTCGCAGTTACAGACCGAGCAGGAGGATAACGGCATCCGTATCTCCAATGTCGTGCTGATGGGAATGGGAGAGCCGCTTGACAATTTCAATAATGTCATCAGGTTTTTAAAGCTTGTCAGCAGCGAAAAGGGTATGAATATAGGAATGAGGCATATTTCACTTTCTACATGCGGAATCGTTCCGAAGATCTATGAGCTGGCTGAAATGAAATTACAGCTTACTTTGTCGGTGTCGCTTCATGCACCGAATAATACGATTCGCAGCAGAACAATGCCGGTCAACAGGAAATATGATATCGACGAGCTTCTGAAAGCCTGCCGCTGTTATTGTAAAAAAACAGGCAGAAGAATTTCGTTTGAATATGCGATGATCGACGGCGTTAATGACAGCGATGCCTGTGCGGCAGAGCTGGCAGGAAAACTGCGTGGGATGATCGCACACGTAAATCTGATACCGGTCAATTCCGTCAGCGGCACGGGATACCGGAAAAGCAAAAGGGAAAGACAACAAAGTTTTATTCGTGTCCTTTCAAAGGCAGGCATCACTGCCACCGTCAGACGGACGCTGGGAAGTGATATCAATGCTTCCTGCGGTCAGCTGAGGAGGAAAACTGCCGCAGAAAGTGCAGCAAAGGGGGAAGGTTCAAAGTGAAGGTATATTCGCAAAGTGATATCGGGATGAGGAGAAACTCAAACCAGGATTACTGCATGACGGGATATTTCCCCGACGGAGCTGTGTGGGCGATCGTATGCGACGGAATGGGCGGTGCGAACGGCGGCAGTACTGCAAGCCGTGTTGCAACGGAAACCATTGCCGAAACGCTGACAAGCGGTTACCGGACGGAAATGGAAGGGATGGAAATCAAGAAGCTGATCGAGCTTGCCGTCAGATATGCCAACAAAGCCGTTTATGACATGGCAATGCACGTTTCGGGTCTGGAAGGAATGGGTACGACAGTTGTATGTGCCGTAGCAAAGGACAGCAGGCTTCATGTGCTTCATGCAGGTGACAGCCGTGCTTACTTGTGTACAGAGGACGGAATACGCCAGATCACAACGGATCATTCCATCGTGCAGGAGCTTGTGGAGGCAGGTCAGCTGACCCCCGAACAGGCAAGACGGCATCCGAACAGAAATCTGATCACAAGAGCCCTCGGAACAGAACCTTCGCTGCGAACCGATTACAACACAGTCGAATTCAAAAATAATGCAAAGGTCATTATATGTACCGACGGAATGTCAAATTATATTACAGACGAAAGCCTTCTGGAGTTTATCCGGCAAAATCAATGTGATGAACTTACGGATAAATTGATAGAGACCGCAAAAGAGCTTGGCGGCAGCGATAATATAACGGTTGCCATTATAGAATGCTGAAAGGCTGAAAGGAGAAAATTTGATGGATAAATGCACAGGAAAAAGACTGGACGGACGCTATGAGATACAGGAACTCATCGGCGTCGGCGGCATGGCAATGGTCTATAAGGCCTATGATACCGTAGATGACAATACGGTTGCCATCAAGATCCTGAAGGATGAATTCCTCGGAAACAGCGAGTTTATCAGACGGTTCAAGAACGAATCAAAGGCGATCGCCGTTTTGTCACATCCGAACATAGTAAAGGTCAATGATGTCAGCTTCGGCGATAAGATCCAGTATATCGTAATGGAATATATCGACGGTATCACGCTGAAGGAATATATCAGTCATCAGCATGAAATACCATGGAAAGAAGCCGTGCATTTCACTGTGCAGATCCTCCAGGCTTTACAGCACGCACATGAAAAGGGTATCGTTCACAGAGATATGAAGCCGCAGAATATCATGCTGCTGCAGGACGGTACGATCAAGGTCACGGATTTTGGTATTGCGCGTTTTTCGGATAACGAAACACGTACCATGACCGATAAGGCGATCGGTTCTGTGCATTATATCGCACCCGAACAGGCAAGAGGTGATAATACAGACGGCAAGGCGGATATTTATTCTGTCGGCGTGATCCTTTATGAAATGCTCACAGGCAAGCTTCCGTTTGAAGCAGACAGTGCCGTTTCCGTAGCGATCATGCAGATGCAGAACGAGCCGACACCGCTGCGTGAGATCAACGAAAAGATCCCCGAAGGCATTGAGGAGATCACCCTCAAAGCCATGAGAAAAGACCCGAACCAGCGTTATGCCGGTGCAGGCGAAATGCTGGAGGCGATCGAAATATTCAGACGCAATCCGTCAGTGAAATTCAATTATACCTATTTCGTGGACGAAGCTCCGACCAGACAGATGGATTCGCTGAGTCCCATGTCCCAGTCGTCAGATGAGCCTGAGTACGATGATGATTATGATATCTATGACGAGGAGATCGCGGTCAACCGTTCCAGAAGCGTTGTCAGATGGATCACCGCACTGGTTGCCCTTCTTGTTGTGGCAGCGATCGGTATTATCATCTACATGGCGGTCAACAGCAGTATGAAGGCACACGAAACAAAGGATGTTGATGTTCCGAAGTTTGTGGGCATGATGTATGATGAGATCAAAGCCGACAAGGATTATAAATTTAAATTTGAGATCACTGCCGATTATGATGCACAGTACCCTGTCAATGTTGTTCTCAGACAGGACCCCGAACCGGGTTCCAAGCAGGTAAAGGAAAATGCAACGATCAAGCTTGTCATCAACAGTACAAGCACAACGACAGAAGTACCGAAGCTCAAGAACTATACCGAGCAGGAAGCGATCAGCAAGCTTGAAAACAAGCATTTCAACTATAATGTCTCCCGTGTCAACAGCACAGAGGTAGCCAAGGGCTATGTCATTGACTGCTCACCGCAGGAGGGCACGGAAATGGAGATCGGCACAACGATCACCCTGATCGTCAGTGACGGACCTGCAACAGAGATGGTGGAAGTTCCCGATGTTACAGATATGAGCTATGACAGTGCTGTAGCGGCTCTTGAAGCACAGGGCTTTGCCACACAGAAAACATCTGTTGCAAGCAGTAAGCCGGAAGGTACGATCATTGCGACAGATCCGCTTGCAGGAAATCTTCTTACAAAGGGTTCACTGATCACGATCCAGGTCAGCGACGGAAGCAAGATGCTGACACCTGTCAAGTATAACGTAAAGCTTCCTTCCAATGAATATGCAGAGGTAAAAGTTTCCGTATATGCAGAGGGTGCGAAGATCGACGAAGAGCTTCTGATCCCTGCTGAGGCAAAGACAAAGCAGATCGAAGTCAATCCGAATGCAGCGATCAATAACCAGAAAACAGTTGAGATCCAGATCGAAGGCACGAAATATATGGTTCTTGTCATTAACTTCAAAACAGGTGAAGTATCACAGACCTATATCAATAACGCCTATGTTCCTGTTCAGGGACCGCCGGAATCTTCTGTTGAATCAAGCGAGGACGAATCCTCAGTGGACGAGTCAAGCGGTGAGGAATCGCCGAATGAATCCGAACCGGAAGAATCCGAAGAATCTTCCGAACCTGAAACAAGCGGAGATGATCTGGAAGAAACAAAACAGAACGCAATAGCCCAGATAGATGCATATTTCAAAAAATCATATTATTCCGATGAAAACTATGCAGCAGGAGAGGGTATCGTATCCGATTATTCTTCAAAAATCCAGTCAGCTCAGGATGAGGATGAGATCTACAGCCTGATCGCAGGGGCACAGGCAGAGATCAATAATCTTCCAAAGCTTGATATGCCCGCAGCAGAATGATAACAGAATCAGTTGGTGAACAATGAAAAAATTAACAGGACTGATCATAAAAGCAGTCAGCGGCTTCTACTATGTTGAAGCCGCTGACTGCGTATATGAATGTAAAGCAAGGGGCGTATTCCGCAGGAAAGGAATCAGCCCTGCTGTCGGCGACAGAGCCGAAATAACTGTACATGACGAAAATACCGCCGAGGTAGAAAAAATACTGCCGCGAAAGAATTATCTTGTCAGACCGCCGCTTGCCAATCTTGACAGACTTTTTATTGTCTCGTCTGTTTCGCAGCCGTCACCGAGTACACTGATCATCGATAAGATCAGTGCGGTTGCGGTCAGTAAGGGCATAGAGCCGGTGATCGTATTTACCAAATCCGACCTTGCGGACTGCAAAGAACTTCTCGCTATTTATCTTTCGGCAGGCATCAGAGCCTTTGAATACAGCATCAAAGAAGAAACCGGCAAGGAAGAACTAATTTCTCTTCTGGATGGAAAAATATCGGCATTCACAGGCAATACAGGTGCAGGAAAATCCTCGCTTCTGAATTCGCTGTTTCCGGAACTTGACATTGCAACCGCCGAGATTAGTAAAAAGCTCGGCAGGGGAAGGCATACCACACGCCACAGTGAACTCTATAAAGTGGGCGGCGGCTATGTAGCCGATACCCCCGGCTTTTCTACAGTGGATATCGAAAGATATGAGATCATCCGCAAGAACGATATCGCCGCCTGTTTTCCTGATTTTGAGGATTTTACAGGCGACTGTATGTTCACAGGCTGTTCCCATGTCTGCGAAAAGGGCTGTGCCGTGATTCAGGCTGTGAAAGACGGAAAAATACAGCTCTCCCGACACAACAGCTACAAAAAAATGTACGACGAAGTCAAAGACATCCCGGAGTGGAAGAAATGAGATATTAGGGGTCAGGATTCAGGATTTAGGATTCAGGCGACATGGAAAAGTTTTTACACCAAAATCAGCTTCTATCGTCAGGGGCAGTTGTCAAATTGAAAATCGAAAATTGAAAGTGGAAAATGGCAACGTGGCGGAGTTAGTACGCTTAAGTCAGCTTCAGTAGTCGGGGGGTAGCATGAAGCTGCCCATGCTACAGAACTACAAAAGGAGAGCAAACTGACCGACGCCATAATTATGCATTATGCATTATGAATTATGCATTAAAAAAGGGGTGGGGTTAATGGTGAAGAGAAGATGTGTAATTATCGGGTCATCACCCGAAACAGATATTGATGTTATCAGAAAACATTTGCGTGAAGGGGATTTTATTGCCTGTGCGGACGGCGGTTATGTTTATGCAGAGCAACTGGGAATAAAGCCCGATATGATCATCGGGGATTTTGATTCATCAGAAAGACCAGACACTGATATATGCAGGATCATTGAACTGCCTGTCAGAAAGGACGATACCGACACGGTTTATACCGTCAGGGAATGTTTAAAGCTGGGGTTTGAGGAATTCCTGCTGTTCGGCATGACTGGCGGCAGAATTGACCATACCTATGCGAATCTCTGTGTTCTTGCCGACCTTGCCAAAAAGCAGGTCAGGGCAAGCCTGATCGATAAAGAAAATACCATTGAGGTAATTTACAGCGGCAGCAGGATCATTGAAAACAGAAACGGCTGCGGCTTTGCCGTTTTCCCTTTCGGATGCGAAAGCTGCAATGTCAGTCTTGAGGGTTTTGAATATAATTTGCAGGCAGGAACGCTCACAGCAGATTTTCCTCTCGGTGTCAGCAACACCATACGCTCCGACAAAGCAAAAATCACCGTTCACAACGGAATGGCAGTAGCAATGTGCAATGTACAATGTGCAATGTGCAATGATGACGTGGGGGAGTTTGTACATATTGTCAATCAAAATCCTTGACTTTTCTCTTGCAATGTATTATAATAAAAACAACAAGGGACTCACCCTTTACAGCAGTCCCCATTCAAACAGTTACTAGATAATAACCGCCATCCGGGAAGAGGCGGTTATTTCTTTTTAGTCTCATCGAGGTACTTCACAATGTCAAGCACCAGACGAGGCGGAGTGCCTCCGCTGTCAGTTCGCGTTTAAATTTATGAAAGGCGATAGTTTACTGCCGCGAAAGCAGAAATTAACGCCCTTTAACAAACTAAAAAAACACAAGCACGGGTGCAGCGTCACGCTGCCTGCCGCAAATCCGTTGGACAAGTCACCTTGCAACTTTATTCTACAATATTTTACATAAATTGTCAATTAAAAATAAAACATAATATGCAATTTTCATTTAAACAGCTGTTTTTGCTACAGAATAAGTTAACGTCATTATCCGCCTTGAGAAATTAAAAAAAACCTTGACTTTTTGAGGTCAGTAAATTATAATATATTTATCGGAACTCAAAAAAGAGGTGAGAAAATGAGTCCCCGTACAGGCAGACCAAAAGCAGAAAATCCGAAAGATATTGATGTCAAGGTACGATTTGATAGAGAATTAAATGATAAGCTCTTGAAATATTGTGAAGAAAATAATATAACAAGGGCAGAAGCAATCAGACAAGGTGTACATCTGCTTTTGGAAAAAAAGAAATAACAGACAAGCAGCCCCTACCACAGTTCGCTTGTCTGTTATCTAACCGACAGAAGTTTCCCTCTGTGAAATCAATTATATCACAGCAAGGAACTTTCTGTCAAATTAAAATTTGATGAAAGGTTCTGATGTAAATGGAGCAAAAAGAAATTGTAGATAAGTTATGGAAAAATGTGGATGATATCTCCAACAATACTTGCTACATTAAGGGAATCGCAGATATTTATAATGTGTTTTCGTATTGTGAGGCAAACAGGATATCCGATATTCCCTATACAAAAGATATGTTTTTTACACTGTATTATTTTCAGCAAATGGCAGCAAACCGTATTCGTGATGATGCAAGAAAAATGTGCAGTCTTTGCAATGCACTGACAGATAACGAATAATATCAATTCAGGGGCAGTCCGACATGATCGTTGTGACTGCCCTCCTGTTTAATGCATAATGCATAATTCATAATGCATAATGAGTGGCATGGGGAGATTTGTTCTACCTTATAAGTTCTCCGTAAAGGAAGCTTCGTCATGCTCCCTCGCCCCATCGAATTGCCAGCGGAGGCTCTCCGCCACGCAACAGCACCGCCCATTTCATTGAAATGAGCGGTGCTGTTTTCATCTGTTCTCTTTAGCGAAAAAACTTCCCCCACACATTCATTATGCATTATGCATTATGAATTATGCATTATTAAAGTATGATGCAGATGAGGCCGTTGCAGCCGTCGTTGATGATGCGCTCAATGGTTTCACGGACTTTGTTGCGGGCATCGGACGGCATACGGTAAAGCTTGTTGTGAAGTCCCTCGTTGACAAGCTCGTGGAGGGATTTGCCGAAAATGTTGGATTCCCAGATTTTGGAGGGGTCTTCCTCGAATTCTTTCATGAGGTAGGCAACCAGCTCTTCGGACTGCTGTTCTGAGCCGACAATCGGCGTGATCTCGGTTTTGATGGTGGTTTTCATCATGTGGACGGAAGGTGCATTGGCTCTGAGACGGATACCGTATCTGCCGCCCTGTTTGATGATTTCGGGTTCTTCCAGTGTCAGCTCGTCCATGGACGGCATGACAATACCGTAGCCTGTTTCGTTGACATCGTTATATGCTTCTCTTACCTTTTCAAATTCACGCTTCAGTCTTGACAGCTCCATCATCGCATCAAGCAATGCGCCCTCGTCTTTGATCTCCAGCCCTGTTTTTTCGCCCAGAACTCTGTAAAACAGCGACGGGTCAAGGTCTACTCGTACTCTCGCTTTGCCCGAACCAAGGTCAACGGCACTTGTTTCGGCAAGGGTCACATATTCGCATTTTTTAATGTCAGCGGAAATATCCGCCACTTCACGTATTTTCCTTGCTGTCTGTGCCGCTGTCCTGACACAGCTGAAAACAGCACTTCTGAGCCAGTGTTCCTGCTCCAGTGAGGAGATCCATTTCGGCATATCGACTTTGATCTCTTTCACAGGAAACTCAAACAGAATTCTTGCCAGTATGCGCTTGATTTCGTTTTCGTCAAGATCCATACAGCTTACAGGCTCAACATGAACACCGTATTTTTCACTCAGGCTCTTTGCCAGTGTTCTTGTCTCATCAGATAAAGGATTCGTGCTGTTCAGAAGAACGATAAACGGCTTGTTGATGTCTTTCAGCTCGTTAATGACTCTTTCTTCTGCTTCTTCATATTCGCTTCTTTCAATATCGCTGATACTGCCGTCTGTGGTTACAACAAGACCGATCGTTGAATGATCTGTAATAACTTTTTTCGTGCCGATCTCTGCCGCCATGTTAAACGGTATCGCATCGTCAAACCACGGTGTTTTGACCATTCTCGGTGCTTCATCCTCGATATATCCTAAGGCACTCGGCACAATATAGCCGACGCAGTCGATCATCCGCACCCGAAAGCTTGAAACACCGTCAAGCTTCACTTCTACTGCGTCCTCAGGGATAAATTTCGGCTCTGTTGTCATAATTGTCCTGCCTGCGGAGGACTGCGGCAGTTCATCGGTTGCTCTTTCACGCCTGCTTTCGTTTTCAATATTCGGAATAACAAGCGTATCCATAAAACGCTTGATAAAGGTGGATTTACCTGTTCGCACAGGGCCGACAATTCCGAGATAGATATCTCCTCCTGTGCGCTTTGCGATATCTTGGTAAATATTTCTTTCTTCCATAATGCCGCCCTCCCCTTACATCGGTATCAGTATCATTGAACGCGCCTGTATCACATCATCCGTCATTTCATTTTCCAGCTTTATCGCCTCAACCGAAGTACAGTAAAGCTGTGCGATATTCCACAGGCTTTCGCCCGCGTCTGCATAGTAAAGGGTAATAGCGGCGGCTTTGTCCTTTTCTCTTTTTCTGTCGTCAAAGGATCTTACCGCGGTTACGCATTTGCAGTTGGATTTTTCATAAACACAGATCCTTGCCGCAAGGTCTGCTCTGATCTCAGCGGAATTATCCCCTGTGATCCTGAAACTGATATTTGTCACCGTAATATCGGAAACCGCACTCAGCCTGCCGCTGTTTTCTCCGATATCGGGGGTCAGGGCAAAATCCATTGCCTTTTCCGAACAGAACGGGATTCCGTCACTGTCAAGCGCAAGCATACAGCAGTTGATCTTTCCCTTGACGGTCAGCTTATTGTTTTCGCTCGATACAATGGAGTTAATACTGTCGCACCAGATATCGATCACTTTCGTGATACCGTTGTCACCTGTTCTGATCTCGTCTTTCAGGGCGGCGGTCATATTAAAGTTGCCAACCAGTCTGCTGACAGGGACAGATCCATAGGTCAGGTCAAGCTCGTATGCGGTGGAATAGGCATCATCAATGACATCGACACTGTCCTCTGCATAGGCAAATACTACCGCACACAAACGTGCATCAAGGGTAATGAGCGTACTGCTTTCGTCATATTCCGATTTCAGCGACACGTCATAACTCATCACATCAACGGAGATATCATTTACCGTGCTGTCGTTGATTCCCTGAACATCCACGATCTGACTGAGCGGTATGTTAAAACTCATGATATCCTGTGCGCCGCTTTCAAGGTCTGTCACATACAGCACCTTCAGCACTGCTTCGCCTTTCAGCATCAGTTTATCATCAATGGCACGGCAGTCGGCAAGCTGTAAATTCAGTTCTGTACGCAGAATACTTTCGGGAGTGCCCTTGCCCTGACCGATATCAAGCACTTCACTCAGCGAAAACTGTTGCTGCCCGAATCCCATCAGTCGGCTGATATTTTCGGTATGCTTTCGCTGCTGAATATCCTCGCCTTCAATATCCGTGCAATATTCCTGTTCTCCTCTTGTATGAACACAAGCCATGACCGAAAATGCGCCGTGGATATCCAGCCGTCTGGGGCTGACAGCACGGCAGTTGAGATATTCTGTCCTGAGCCTGACGGATGATACCATATCGGGGGCAGGATTTTTCAGCGTAAAAGAGCAGGAAAACGGACTGCTGTGTTCGCAAAGCCTGACCGCTTGCTTTTTGCTGTCAAGATAATACAGTCTGATTACCGCAACACCGTCAACGTCAAGTCTGTCGCCTGTAATACTTTTTGAGGTTATGGAAGGACACATTCTGCATTTGAGTATCCTTTCAATATCGGGGCAGTAATCGGGCAGACTGAAATCGAGATCCAGCGGCTGTTCGGAAACAGCATCCAGAACCGTTTCGCAT
>CACYDD010000032.1 GCA_902773065.1 uncultured Ruminococcus sp.
GTCTGTGGCGACGAAAGAAACCATGTATGCCTCTTCCCTGATGTCAGGAAGGATTTCCTCTGGCGTATCACAGAGATAGCAGAAACGCGCCTCAACTGCGACCTTATAAGCAAGTTCAAAGTGCAGGCGCAAGGATAGCGGCGAACCCGTTACGAAAATGATTCCCGCCTCTGTAGTGAGCGCACGCTGTACACCAGGCTGCGACAGGAAACCATCCGGATTCCTGACAATGGATAGCCTCTTGTACTGTACGCTAATCTTGTCCGCTATTCTGCGATAGAATGCACTCATACTGTTCCTTAAACGTGTGAAAGCGCAATGTCATAGAACTGGAGCAGGATTTCATCCTCGGTCAGTAGATTCTGTGGAATCTTATCACCCACCATTACGATGGTAGCGAAGTCCTTATCCATATAACACTGCTTGAACCCAGCGCGAATAGCCTCGACACGGACCTCCTTAATCTTTGCCTTTGGCTTTGATGCGGCCTCCACATAGGTTTTGAATTCCTTTAGAAGCGCCTTCGTGCGGAGCTTATCTTTATCAACATCATCCTGGATATTTGGTAATCGCCAGGAAGAATCTTCATTCTGTATGAAGTTCTCATCAAGAATCTCCATAAGCTCTGGAAGTACATCTCCTTTTCGAAGACCATTTATAGCCTGCATCCAATCTGGTGATATCTGTTGATATGTCTGTGGTTTATCACGAAGACGATTACGTAGCCATTCAATCCCATCTGCTTCGCCTCCTATAATAAGGCCCATTGGAACAAATTCTTGAGCGTTTTTCTTCTTTTCCAAATACATATTTAACTGCGCTGCAGTAAAGAACAGGCCATCGCACTCTTCAAATCTCTCGCGCAATCCTGATTGGAAATCAGATGCATCTAACGGTACTGGAAGTCCTTTTTGAACAAAATAAGAGATAACTCTATCATATAGTATTTTAGGACTTCTTTCAATTACCGTTGTCGTGGCTTTCCCTTTTTCAATACTAATTGGGAGATGCTCCAAATACTCGTCAACAAAGTCCCAAACACCTGTCGTAGTTGTTGATGATGAAATACTTGTCAGTAATTCGTCAGAGGGTTTATAGCAGGTAATAACAAGATCCTGCTTAACTGCTGTAGTAGATGTTACGGCATTAAAAGAACCTTGTTTTTTATCCAAACCAGCTACATTTGCAATAACAAAACCTACTCCTTGAAGAGCATTTTGAATAGAGTTCCAAACTGCAGCTGATGTATTACTAAACTCTATCGTTATCCAGTGGCCTGGCTTCAGGACTCTGTAATACTCGGAGAAGCATTTCTGCATAATATCCTGATACTCAAAAAGTCCCTTCCTTTGATTCTTATTTTCAATGGCCTCTTGAGTATCATTAGTCAAGACTTTTAGCCAGCTCTCAGTAAGTGAATTGAGCTCGGAATACATGATGTTTGCACCAAAAGGCGGGTCAGTGAAAATATAATCGATAGAGTTATTTCTGACATTCAACTGAGTCGCTGAATTTGTGTAAACACATGAGTAGGTTCCATTACCGATGAAGGAAAAGGCTTTAACAAGCGAATCGAGTCTGTTCTGAAGGGCAAATGAAACTCTTTTCTCAACCGAGAGACTCGGAATATATAAGGTTCCAGAAAGGCCAGGAATGAAAGGGCCGCCACCGCCATGAAAATAGTAACCAATCTTCATTCTTGCCATCCTCGAAGTATCGGACATTACACCAGTAAGAAGCATTCTAAAACGAGATTCCTTACATAGAGAGTAAAATTTACTCAAGGAATATAGGTTTCGCTTCGTGAAGAAGTGATGAAAATGAGTTACATGATGGTTTTTGGGATCTTGGGTTTTATCTCCATCAGCAATAGCTCCAGTAGGAAACCAATACGGGATAGTAATCTGCTCAACTTTTTCTATCAGAGCAAGGTCTTCTGCATCCGGTGTTTTTTCATACCGTTTCCCATCAAGAGTTTCATAGTTAATAATAACAGGAACGGTTTTAACGTGTGTTACGCTCTCCCCAATTTGAGCATCGTACTCGGTTATTAAGGCCTGTTTACTGGAACGTTTATTAACTAGAGTTCCGCAATAGGGGCAGTTAAAATCATCGTGAATCTCTCCCCTAACTTTATCAACGGCAGCATCCCAAAAAACGTATTCTTTCCCACAGTGAGGACATATTAACACGTCAGAAAAAACGGTATAATTGACAATACCCTCTTTCCCATTTATACCTTTGGTTTTATACATCCAACCACACTCGTTCTCTAATTCCTGTAAGATTGTTCTTACTTCTTTTTTGAAAGCGTGTGCATTTATGCCAATGTTATAATTAGATGAAATAAAACTAGCAATTGGGCTTAAATCTCCACAAATCGCATGACGAGCACCCCAATGAATGCTTCTTTTGAACTCATTTGTTATGGCGGCTTTTGTCTCAGCATCAGGATTACCGCATGCTTTTGCTGCGACGCCAGTCATTCCGGTACCAGCAAAGCCGTCGAGAACGATATCCCCCGGTTGTGTATACTGCAAAAGATATCGCATTATTGCCGGATGAGGCACCTTTGTATGATAAGAGTGGGCGTTGTAGATTGGATTACTTTTCCCAACGCTGACATCGCTAGCATAGGGCTCGCTTATGACTCTATCTTGGTCTCTTTTCCCCTGACTAAGCAATTCTTTTTTTTCTTTTTCCCACTCTTCGATAAAGTCATTTAACCATGGATTAGGACATGCGGTGTAGTAGGGAGGATCAGAAAGAGCGATTATATCATCATCCTCACCGATCGGAAAACCGTCTATAGATTTAAGTTCAGGTAGTCTTTTCCTTAATTCATCTCGGAAATATACTCTTCTCTGGTCATCATTCTCAAATGTAATCCCTAATACAGTCACTGGACCACATGATTCTGATGAAAACTGTGATTCCTCAACAGCATCCATCTCGTCTTGAGAAAACAAAGAGTTGAAAACGTCTTCAGCCATAAAATTGTCTATTTCAAAATTATACGTATATCATCCCCGGTGCTCCCCACCATCTTCGACTCAATGAGCTTCTTAAATGCCTTGATTGCATCCTCCGGCTTCACTAGACCTTCAATGGCTGACTGGATCTCGTCATAGGTCAGAGTAATCTTCCGGATTCCTCTGTGAAGTTTCTTGATGATTTCGATGATCTTGCCGACGTTTTGGCCCGTGGCATACTCGTTATGGAACTTCTCCACGACCTTCAGTTCGGATTCATCCAGAGCGTCCTTTCCGTTCTGCAGAAGGTTCTGGTCCTCGAGTGTGGCGTGCAGCGTATGCTCGATGGCATCGTAAATCTTGTCCAACTGGTCCTCGAGAACATCTAGAGAAGGCAGAGACTTGCCGGCGAAC
>CACYDD010000033.1 GCA_902773065.1 uncultured Ruminococcus sp.
CTAGTGTTATTTTTACTCTCATGTCGGCACCTCCCGGTATTTCGGAATAATTTAGCCTCCCTCAAAAAAGGCACAAAAAAATAAACCCCACTTGAGGTACTATTACTATACCATATTTCAAGTGGGATTGTCAAGGCTTTTTTACATTTTTTTCTGAAATTTCTATAACTTACATATTATTCAGTGTATCCGAAATATAGCTTCTTGTTTTCTGGGGCTTTTCTGCTTTGATTTTCTTGCCTCTGAGGTTTCTGGATGCCCTTGCGATTTTCTTGTCGGCATCACTGAATGATTCGATCAGCGCATTGAATTTTTCATCATCGTCAACCGAATTCAGCAGAACATAGGTGATAATTCCCTTTGTGTCAAGGTCGCCTGCGCTGTAAAGGGCGGCAAGACCTGCCGAAACTTTTTCCAACTTCTTTCCTGAGGACTGCTCTATCATTTTGCTGAACCTCGGAGCAATTTTTTCATCCGCAAAGGTAATGCCCCTGAATTCCTCATAGTGTGCCTTTTCAAAGGCGATCTCGTCTTTGAGTTCGGGAAAATAGGTTACCATTCTGTTCGCAAGAAACAGAGGGTCAACATTGTTTTCGCCGTCTTTCTTGCGTTTTTTCTGTTTCTGGATTGCCGCTGTCTGTTTCGGACCTCTGATGGTTTCGGCAAAATCGTCACCGATACTTTCCGCTTCCTTTGCTGTGTCACTTTCGGGGTCAAACAGCCATGTTGCAAGTATCTTCCATTTTCCGTCAGGCTCATCATCTTCCACCGCACACGATTTCAGCACGATCCTCTTATTAGAAAATGTATAAACAATTCCGTAAGCGTTTTCGTTCACATACACCGCTGTAAGTTCCTCTTCGGAATCTTCCGTTTCGATTCGTGTATAACCCTTTTCACGCAGAATCCTTTCTGCTCTGCCTGTAATAATATCAAATGCATTATTAATATCCATAGATCATCTTTCTCCTTTATCCGATTTTCAACTATAGATTTGATTATACCACGGTTTTCCTGAAAACTCAACTACAAATTCATTTTTATCATAGGATTTTTACAGCCGGACTGATATTTCATATTATCACATTATCTGAGTAAAGATTTTTATTTGATCGTAAATTTATTTTTTCACCTATGTTGTTATTGAATTTTTTTGATTTTATGCTTTGTACCGATGCTGTCAGATTTAAATTATTGTTATGTAATTGATCTTTAAAATTTGTATAATTGAATGAAACGATCCATTGACAAAGTTCGTACTTACAGCACAGTCAAAAAAGTAAAAATCAAATAAATTGCATGATAAAATAATGACTTCCTGCCGAATCTGAAAAATAACAGGTTCGGCAGGAAATTTTTATCTTTTCAGCATTTATGCTGTTTTTTCTCTTTCTTGAAGTAACGAGGTAAGCTGAGAAAGCACATCCGCATTTCCGTTCAGGTTAATGTTTCCGACATTTTCACAGATTCTCTCAATATACTCCAGCTCTTTCAGCTTGTACAAGGTCTTGTTTTCATCCATCAGCTTGGCGGTATTGAGCAGAGAACGTGTGGAAGCGACTTCTTCACGTCTTGTGATAACACTTGCCTGCGCCTTCTTTTCCGCTATCAGGACAGTGTTCATAATTTCTCTTATCTCTCCCGGCAGGATAATATCCTTTACACCTGCATCAGCGATATTCACAAAGAAGTCCTTGGCTTTTTCTTTGAGATGCTCAAAAATATATTCCGACATTTTTTCTTTGCCTGCAAGAATGTCATCAAGCTTATATTTTCCGACATAATCACGCATCAGAAGCTGTGCGGCAATATGTATCTGTTCGGTATAATTATCGATTTCGGTCAAAACCTTTATATAATCGGTAATTCTGTAATTACATACAAAATTGACCCGTATCGATACCTTATCCAGTGTCATGATCTCCTGACCGGTGATATTCAACTGTGTCAAGCGGGTATCAACAATATTATATTCCACGCTGACACTGTTTCTCCAGAAATAATATGTACCGGGTTCGAGGATCCTCACAAACTTTTTATCAAAATACAAGCGACCTTTCTCATACTCGGCAACCTCTATTTTGATGTACCGTGACAGCGGCAGAGAGGAAAAAATATATTTCGGTATATCCTCCCCGACCTCAGGGGCTGAAATATCAATGATCTGAAATTCATGCCGCTCGTTGGTGTTCCAGTAGGCATATTTGCCCGAACGCAAAGCTTCCGCGAATTTTCTGCCCACAAAATGCAGACCGAGCTGTTGGTCTCCTACCTCTGCAACCGATACTTCCCTTGCGACAGACGCATCTCCGAGCAAGGTATCAAGCGAGCATTTCTCCGAGGAAACAGGAGCAGACACGGAAACCTTTTCTATTTCCTTATCCCCGAAGGTATAGTATTTTCCTGCACCGAGAAGCCTGACGAACTTTCCGTTCTTAAACAGAAAGCCTTTCTGATTTTCATTGATGATAACCTTCTTCATAATTGATTCCTCCTCATATCTTATGCCGTATTCCGGCTTGATTGGCGGTCTTGCAGAGTCCATACCCTGTGGCGGCCGAAGGCTTGAGTACCCCGGGCAATAAGCGGAATCATGCGATCTGGCTTATCTTACGGAAATACGGTATCTGCCGACGGACAAGGCCGTCAGAGTATTTGTCATTCTGTTTTTCAGCCGAAGCTTACCGAATTTCATGACAGGACACTGCATCCTGATTTAGTATAGCGTTTCCTTGCGGAAACAAATTCTATACGTTCCGAAAACGTGTGTGGGAATCGAACCCACTAAGACCAAAATACTCCGCTTGTAAGGCGGCAAAAAAGGGGCAGGTATTGCACGGCATACGCTGCGGCACATCCTTGCGCACCCCGGTGTTATTTCATACACCCGGTTGAACAACCCTGCAACTATATCATAGCAAAATATTCCTTTTTTATCATGGAAAAAAATCTGCGAACGAAATCACAAAACATTGTTACACAGAAAATGGAAGGAACAGTCGGTTCACGACTGTTCCTTCCGTTGTTGTCATTATAATCTCGGGTCAACAGGTTCACTTTCAAAGGCAAGTACACCAAAGACACATTCATGTACTCTGTAAAGCGGTTCATTATCAACAAATCTTTTCAGAGATTCCATGCCAAGAGAAAATTCTTTCAGCGCAAGTGAACGCTTTCTGGTCAGCGACCTGCTTTTCAGCCTTTTCAGATGGTCGGGCATGAGATATTCGGGACCGTAAATAATTCTCAGATATTCACTGCCGCGGCACTTAACAGCAGGCTGAATGATCTCGTTCTTGTATTTTGCCGTAAATGTTTCAGGCTTTACAACCATACCTTCTCCGCCGTTTCCGGTAAGATCCAGCCACCACTGCACACCCTTTTCCATACTGCTTTCATCAGATGTATCAACACAGATATATTCCGTTGCGATAAATATACCATCAATTCCTGTGCAGTACTTTTTCAGTGTTTCCATATGCCAGATATGCTTTTCATCGGAAAACACCTTTCCTTCACACGCAAGAAGATGAAACGGTGCAACTTTGAAATCGTCAATGCTTTCTACTTTCCAGCAGTATTCCCGATAGGAATCAACATATTTTTCAAGTGCTTCTTTCTTCGCTGTAAATTTTTCAAGCAGCTCTGTCGGGTCAACATTCTGACCTGAAACATCAGCACCGACTTCAAAGGCGTTATTTTTCCGCCTGCTTGTCAGTTCCAGAGCTTCCACTGCCGCAGCAAGTCCGTCACGTCCTGCCCTCCCAACAGGTGCATACTGACGGGAAAGCAAGGATTGTGCCTTTTCTGACCATGGCATTAATTCACAGTCCAAACATACCCAATCGGTTTGAAAATCCTCCCAGAAGCCTGTTTTCGTCAGAACATTCTCAAGTCTTGACAAAATCTGATTCTGGATATCACTATTTTCAAAGAACTGTCTGCCTGTTCTGGTATAGATGATCCCGAAACTGCCGTTGGTCACTCCAAATCGTCTTTTCGCAGTTTCTGCATCTCTGCAAAGAACAACGACTGCCCTTGAACCCATGTGTTTTTTCTCGCATACAACATTTGTTATGCTACGGCTTCTGTAATAATCAAATGCTTCCAGCGGATGTTCCA
>CACYDD010000034.1 GCA_902773065.1 uncultured Ruminococcus sp.
ACACCGAAGCAAGGGATATCCCGGCAGGTGTGGCGGACGTTATTGTAGCAGATGGTTTTACAGGAAATGTCATTGCAAAAATGTACGAAGGAGCTGCCAAAGAGATCGTAGGAATGTTCAAGGGTGTTTTTTATAAAAGCCTTAAAACAAAACTGGCAGCGTTGATGCTGAAAAAGGAAATTTATGAACTGAAACAGTACTTAGATTATAACCGTTACGGCGGTGCTGTGGTCATGGGTGTCAATAAGCCTGTATTCAAGGCACATGGCAGTGCCAATGAAGTAGCGATTGCAGCGGCAATTAAATCGGCGGCTGATTTTGCCAAAACAGGTGCAATCAGCCTCATAGCGGATAAAATAGCAGAAATCAAAACAAAAGAGGAGTAGAACATGAAAGAGCTGGAAAAGCGAATAGGCTATCATTACAAAAATATATCCTATCTGGAAAATGCCCTGACACATTCATCCTTTGCGAATGAATCACGTCATGGTGCAAAAAGTAACGAAAGACTGGAGTTTTTAGGCGATGCGGTACTGAGCATTGTTGTTTCGGATTATATCTACCGGAACTGTCCGAAGCTGCCCGAGGGAGAATTGTCCAAGCTGAGAGCATCGCTTGTATGCGAAAAAAGCCTTTGTCGCTTTTCGGCAGCACTCGGAGTAGGAGACCATCTCCGTCTTTCAAAGGGAGAGCGAAACCTCAAAGGTCACGAGAGACCGTCCATTCTTGCCGATGCCTTTGAAGCGATTATTGCTTCCATTTACCTTGACGGCGGAATGGAGGAAGCGAGAAAATTTGTTCTGCGTTTTGTTGAGCCTGAAATCAAAAATCCTAAGCCGAGAGCATTCAAAGACTACAAAACTACTTTGCAGGAAATCATACAAAGAAATCCCGAAGAAAAGCTTTCCTATGTCCTTGTCGGCGAGCAGGGACCCGACCACGACAAACATTTCTTTGTGGAAGTACATCTCAACAACAACGTCATTGGCAAAGGCGGCGGCAGAAGCAAAAAAGAAGCCGAACAGCAAGCCGCCCGAGAAGCCCTCAAACTCATGGGCTACTGAATTAATGCATAATGCACAATGCATAATGCATAATGGCGGCTGCGCCGCATGAGGAGGGGAAGTTTATGCTGATTACAGAAGTGATATCGGAAATGATAAGATATTACAGCGGTGACCCGAGGAGGGTGGCGCATTTTATGAAGGTATATTCTTTTGCAAAGACGATAGGCGAAAGGGAAGGAATTGACCACGAAACGCAGGAAATTCTCGAAGTGGCAGCAGCAATGCATGATATCGGCATTAAAATTGCAGAGGAAAAATACAACAGCTCCGCAGGAAAATATCAGGAGCAGGAAGGACCCGAGCCGGCAAGAAAAATGCTTTCGGCACTGGGAGCAGACAAAAAACTGACAGAGCGTGTGATTTACCTGATTGCTCATCATCATACATACAAAAATATTGACGGAATGGATTATCAGATACTGATCGAAGCGGATTTTCTTGTCAATGCCTATGAGGACGGCTTAGCAGAGCAGTCTATCAGAACAATGCGAGAAAAAATATTCCGCACCAAAAGCGGAACGGAATTTCTTGATAATATATTTGATTTGGGGAGAGATCATTGAAACATTCCAATATTGCCGTTTTCGTTCCACATAACGGCTGTCCGCACCAATGTACATTTTGTAACCAGAGAGAGATTACGGGGCAGAGCTTTCAGCCACATAGTGAAGATGTGATAAAGGCGGTTGAAACGGCAAGGAAAAGCCTTGGCGAAAAAACGAAAAATGCGGAAATTGCTTTTTTCGGCGGCAGTTTTACGGCAATCGACAGGGATTATATGCTGGAACTTCTCAGTGCTGCTGCACCATTTGTCAGGAGCGGAGAATTTTACGGTATCCGTCTTTCGACACGCCCGGATGCTATCAACGAGGAAATTCTTCATATACTGAAAGAGTATGGTGTGACGGCAATAGAACTCGGTGCACAAAGTATGGATAATGAGGTTCTCGGACTGAATAAGAGAGGACATACATCAGAAGAAGTTGTCAATGCCTCAAAGCTGATTCGTCAGTACGGATTTTCCCTCGGCTTACAAATGATGACCGGTCTGTACGGCAGCAGTGACAAGACCGACATGGAAACAGCGGAAAAGCTTGCTTCATTAAAGCCCGATACCATGAGAATTTACCCTACTGTTGTTATGAAGGGAACAGAGCTTTTTGACCTTTACCAAAGCGGAGAATATCATCCGCATACGCTTGAAACGGCTGTGCCTTTATGTGCAAAGCTGCTGCAATTTTTTGAAGAACAACATATCAGTGTGATCAGGCTTGGTTTGCACGACAGCGACAGCCTGAGTGAGAACATGGCAGCAGGTGTTTTTCATCCTGCTTTCAGAGAGTTATGCGAAAGCAGAATTATGTATGAAAATGCACTGAAACTGCTCAGTGACAATCATATCAGCCGCGGCACAGTTGAATTCACTGTCAACCCGAAATCCGTTTCCCGATTCATCGGACAGAAGAAATGCAATGTTCGGTCATTGGCTGAAAAAGGCATTAATGCGGTTGTGAAACAGGATGAAAGTCTGACTAAATACGAAATTAAAATTAGCATAGAAAATTATCTATAAATCATTATGCATTATGCATTATGAATTATGCATTATAAAAGGGAGAGCAAAGATAAGTGCGACTGAAAGCGTTAGAGGTGCAAGGTTTCAAAACCTTTCCTGATAAGACAAAACTGAATTTTACAGAAGGAATCACAGCGGTAGTGGGTCCGAACGGCAGCGGAAAAAGCAATATCAGTGATGCGATACGCTGGGTTCTTGGTGAACAGTCTGCAAAGGCACTGCGCTGCGCCAAAATGGAGGATGTTGTTTTCAACGGAACACAGCAGCGTAAGAAAACAGGCTATGCACAGGTGACGCTGTCGTTTGACAATACAGACAGGACTTTGCAATTTAACGGTGACGAGGTTGCGATCACAAGACGTTACTACCGTTCGGGCAATAGTGAATACCTGATCAACAACACGGCGGTAAGACTACAGGATATTCATGAGCTGTTTATGGATACAGGTCTCGGGCGTGACGGTTATTCTATGATCGGTCAGGGTAAGATTGATTCTATTGTTGCGACCAAGGGTGAGGAAAGACGCGAGATCTTTGAGGAAGCAGCAGGTATTTCCAAATTTCGTTACAAAAAAGCGGAAGCCGAACGCCG
>CACYDD010000035.1 GCA_902773065.1 uncultured Ruminococcus sp.
AGCAGGAGAAGAGTACCACACACTGAAACAGACTATCTGCATCAATATTATCAATTTCAATATGTTTGACTGTGAGGATTATCATTCCCATTTCAGAGTGCTGGAACGGGAGCGGCATGAACTTCTCACAGACAAGTTTGCCATTCACTTTTTTGAGCTCAGAAAGCTTGGCAAATGCCGGAAGAATAAACGTATGGAGGATTGGTTCAATCTGATCAACGCAGAAACGGAGGGAGAATTGATGGAACTTCAACAGAAAACGGATATTCCGGAAGTAAAAGACACCATTGTGATGCTGCGACAACTCAGCGCAGACGAGAAAGTCCGCCAGGAGGCTTTTTATCGCGAGAAGCAGCTCCATGATGAAGCGTCTGCATTAGGTTCTGCCCGACGGGAAGGTATTGCTGAAGGTCGTGAAATAAAACGAAATGCACTTGCGGCAATATACACAAAAAGGCACTCATTTTCCCTCATCACCCGAAATGAAAATACAAACAAGCAAAAAAAGACCCGGTCTGACAATCAGATCGGGTCAAATCTTATTCTGCTGAAATATAACATTCCTTGCCCCAGAAGGCAATACCGTATTTGATTACTTTTTCGTTTCTGAACGGGACATAGTATTTGTTGATGTCGATCTGTTCCAGTGCATCCCGGCTGAGCTTTTCGATATCAGACTTTGTTTTGGCACGTTTGGTTTCAATGACTACCGCTACACGCTTTGCTTTATTTTTCACAATAATATCCGATCTGCCCAGACCGGTTTCATCATTGGACTTGACGATAATGCCCCTCCTTCCGGATAATAACCCGACAAGAAACGCATGATAATAATCTTCTTTATAATCAAAATAACTGATAGTCTGATACAGATAATCCGAGATGATCTCGGCAAGCTTATCGGCATCTCCGCTCCATAGGATATCGAACAATTCCGTTCTGTCATCAGCCCTGACCGTTTCCTCAAACCAGACAGCGATCGTTTGTTCAAACAGCATACGGATTTCCTTATTAGGGAGTTTTAAAGTGAACGGCAGTTCAAACATTCCCTTCACTTCATCGGGATTATGGGAGGTCATGGTGGGCAGTGTTCCGGGAGGGATCGTCAGATAGCCGGTCATGTAGAGCACCGACCAGAGATTAGACTCGTTAGCCGTCAGATCACCGTAGGTAATGTTCGGATTGATGATCTTCCTGACCGTACCCCCTGCCAGCAGGGTTTCAAAGTCTTCCGATACATCATAGTCGCTTTTCAGGAACTTCCGTATGGAATCGTTACCGCTGGTATTTGCCCAGTAGTTCATGGGAGGCTGTTGAGGATTCTTCTGCAAAGCATCGACATAATTCAGCACATCCCAGGGACAGTAGACCTCTTTATTACCAAAGATATACCCGTCATACCACTCTTTAAAAACCGGCTGATGTGTCAGAAGTCCGGTATCTTTTAGGAGCTTGTTCATTTCCTCGTCAGTAAAGCCGAAACATTCATCATAGTCCGTATCGGTGATCGTCTTGATGGAAAGATTGTTAAGACCCGTAAAGATACTTTCCTCAGCGATTCTCAGGCAACCTGTGAGAACTGCCATTTTGAGACAGGGATTGTCTTTCAGAGCCTTGCTGAGCATATACCGCATGATATCGGTGATCTCCCGGTAATAGCCGTTTGCGTCACCCTTTGCCATCGGGACGTCGTACTCGTCAATCAGGAGGATGACGTGCTTGTGATAAAAGTGATACAGAAGATCTGTCAGCAAACACAAGCACTCTGTCAAGTCAGCGCTGCCGGCTTCACGGAGCATAAAACGTTCAAACAGTTTCTTTTGAAGAGGTGTCAGAAAATCAGCGTCATTCAAAAGATAATCATACTTCTCATACAACTTTGAAATAATCGCTCTCAAAAGGTCAAAGGCCGTTGCAAAAGTTGAACCGCCCACATCCTTAAAGCTGACCAGAATTGTCGGATACTGATTCATCCACTGTGCGCAGAGTTCGTGATCTTGTGTGATTTTCAGACCTGAGAATAACTCCCGGCTGTCCTCACGGATATCAAAGAAGCGCTGTAACATGGACATATTCAGTGACTTCCCAAAACGTCTTGGTCTGGTGAAGAGTGTCACTTTTGCTTTGCTTTGTCCGACCAACTGGTCGATCAGCATTGTTTTGTCAATATAATACATTTTATTCTCGCGTATTTCACGGAAATCGGTATTGCCGACGGGCATATAATATTTCATCATCTTACTCGCTCCCTTCGCAATCGTTCTGATATTAGTTTACCACAACAGCCTGTTTCTTTCAACCAAAAAGCCAAAAGTCTGCCTCACAAGATGACCTTGCAGGGCAGACTTTCGGTTCAGTTACTCAATGATGTACAACCGCTTTGATCAAAGATAAAGACGACGGATGTCCTTGCGGATTGCCTTGACCTGCCGGATGAAAGACTGATACTTCCGGTCAATTTCAAAAGTTGATTTTGCCTGAAGAAATGCGATTGCAGCGGCTTTCATTTTAATAGAAGCCATGATACAAAAATGTGTATTGCTTTCGGCTGA
>CACYDD010000036.1 GCA_902773065.1 uncultured Ruminococcus sp.
CCAAGATGAATCAGAAGTGTCAGCACATCATCTTTTGATTTAAATGTCTGAAAATCATTCTGAAAATTTGTAACATTAACTCTCAGCTGCTCACCTGCAATAAGCTTAAGAATATCCGATTGGAGATTTTCAAAATTCATATTGATATAAGTCACAAGATTTTCCGCAACGGATGTCTGTTTCCAATATGATTCATATTCACCCATATTCATTGCCATCATAACCGAATACGGATTATATATTGATTCAGCCTTTGCAAACGAATAGCCATCGTACCATCTCTTTGCTTCATTGAACTCCATACCATGATCACTACAGATTTTCTTCACTTCATCTTCCGTAAAACCAAAATATTTTGCAAACATATAGGGTTTTGTGGCGGTAAACTCTTTAAAATCCGATACCGCTGATTGCCCCTTATCCTTTTTGATTGGCAAAATACCTGTCATATAGGCTGCGGCAAATATCTTTGATGTCGTATTACTGCTTTTGAAAAGCATCCTTAAAAACAACAGATATTCCTTAGTGATCTGAGGAGTTTCCCTGATTGGCGCATCCCATTCGTCAATTATCATGATAAATTTCGGATTTCCCGATTCTACAGTGTTGATCAAAGTCTGATCAAAGGTTGAGCCTCTCTTTAGTTTTGGGTACTCTGCAAGCAATTCTTCCGTAACGCGTTCTTCAATAAAAGCGATCAGCGATTCCGGCTTTACTTTTCCAAGTAAGTTAGTCATATCCAGATAAATGACATTAAACTTATTGATACAGTCTTCATAATATTCTGTTTGAGCAACTTCCTTATCATGAAACAAGCCATGAGAATCGCAAGTATGATCGTAATATGCACATAACATCTGCGCTGCATAAGATTTGCCAAAACGGCGGGGGCGGCTTATACACATTAGTTTTTGGGGCTTGTTAATTTTTCTGTTAATCAAGTCAATCATGCCGGTTTTGTCTATATAGTCATCACTTACTATTTCTGCAAACCCGCTATTTCCGGGATTCAGATAAGTTCCCATAAAATATTTCCCCTTTCTTCTGATCTGTTTCAATAATACCATAAAATATGCTGAAATTCAACGGGCGACGGCGCAGTGCCTGCGCACCCAATTTCGCGCTCAAGTTTATAAAAAACATACATTATCGCCGCACTTCGAGTTAATATGCCAACTTAAATTATACACTGAGAACTTTTTCAACTTATTTTTTCTGCATCAAATCATTAAGAAAATCTTGACATTCATCATTAATCATTATATACTAATGAAAATCAGAATAAGCGGGATATTACAGGAGATCAATCATGACTTTAGAGAACAAGTTAGGCATTACCGATTCCTATGAACTTGCAAAGGCGGAAGAAAAAATCAGTAAAATAAAAGCATTGGAATTATGGGAAAGCGGTCTTTCAGACACATTACAGCCCGGTACTTTCCAAACTCTTGCGACGATACACAAATATCTGTTTGAAGATATCTATGACTTCGCCGGTCAGGTCAGGAATGTCAATATGGCAAAAGGAAATTTCCGATTTGCTTCGGCAATGTATCTGCATGAAGCACTGAGTCATATTGAGAAAATGCCGCAGTCAACCTTTGATGAGATCACAGAAAAATATGTTGAAATGAATATCGCTCACCCGTTTCGGGAAGGCAACGGAAGAAGTACAAGGCTCTGGCTTGATCTGATCCTGAAAAAAGAACTCGGTCAGGTAATTGACTGGAGCTGTGTAGATAAAGAAGATTACTTTTTTGCAATGGAACGCAGCCCTGTCAGAGATACCGAACTCAAGCTTCTTCTGAGATCTGCACTGACAGATCAGACAAATAACCGTGAGGTTTATATAAAAGGAATCGATGCCAGCTACCATTACGAAGGACTGAATCTGTTCAGAACAGAAAATCTAACAGATTAGGGGTTAGGGACTAGGATTCAGGGGTTAGGATTTGAGTTTTGATGTAATTTCTGAATCCCGAATCCTAAATCCTAAATCCTGAATCCTAAATCCTATTATCAGGAGGGAACGATTATGTATCAACCTGCCGATTGCGCTGTTGTCTGCTGCTCGGACGGAAGGCACATCAGCGAAAAAGATAAAATTGACCTTACCGCACAAAAACTCGGAGAAATGGGGCTGCACCCTGTTTTTTCGGAGTCAGTTTATGCCGCAGACGGGATTCCCTTTGCGGCTTGTGCAGAAAACAGGGCTGCCGAACTGATGAAATTTTACAAAGATGACCATATCAAACATGTTTTTGATATTTCGGGCGGAGATATCGCCAACGAGCTTCTCCCCTACCTCGATTTTGAGCTGATTGCCGATTCCAATAAAACATTCTGGGGCTACAGCGACCTGACAACGATCATCAATGCAATTTATACCAAAACAGGAAAGCACTCGGTACTGTACCAGATCAAAAATTTAGCCGGTGACTGCAGCGAAATGCAGTTTGACAGACTCAGCGGATACCTCAACAATAACAGTAACGAGCTGTTTGATGTTAAGTTTGATATTCTGAACGGTTCTTCCCTGTCGGGAATTGTTGTCGGCGGAAATATCCGCTGTTTGCTGAAACTGGCAGGAACACCCTATTTTCCCGATATGAGAGATAAACTGCTTTTGCTGGAAGCCCTCGGCAGCACAACGGCACAGACTGCAACCTACCTCAGTCAGCTAAAACAAATGGGCGTATTCAATAAAATCAGCGGCATTATTCTCGGCACATTTACCAAAATGGAGCAGACCGCCGCTTCTCCCACCGCCGAAGAACTGGTTCTGAATATCACCGATCAAAAACTCCCCGTTGCCAAAACATATGAGGTCGGTCATAACAGCAATTCCAAAGCTATAATAATTGGTAAGAAAATCAATATCATGTTATAAAGA
>CACYDD010000037.1 GCA_902773065.1 uncultured Ruminococcus sp.
GGGATCTCGATAACATCCAGACGATAGATCTCGGAAAACTCTGTTTCCTCTGTCATGGCCGTACCTGTCATACCCGAAAGCTTTTTATAAAGACGGAAGAAGTTCTGGAAGGTAATGGTAGCAAGTGTTTTGCTTTCTCTTTCGACCTTAATGCCTTCCTTTGCCTCGATCGCCTGATGCAGACCTTCGTTGTAACGTCTGCCGTACATCAGACGGCCTGTGAATTCATCAACGATAATAACTTCGCCTTTTTCGTTGACAACATATTCGATATCTCTTTTCATTGTACCATGTGCTTTGATTGCCTGGTTGATATGGTGCTGAATGGTAATATTTTCGGGGTCGGTAAGGTTATCAACACCGAAAAACTTTTCAGCCTTTTTAACACCGACAGGTGTCAGTGTTGCGGTTTTTGCTTTTTCGTCAACGATATAATCAATACCCTTTTCGATATATTCATCGTCGTTATCTTCTTTGGCATCGGTTTCCGCAATTTTCTTGCATTTCAGGGTTCTTGCAAATTCGTCAGCCTTCTGATAAAGCTCTGTGGACTTGTCGCCCTGACCCGAAATGATCAGCGGTGTTCTTGCTTCATCGATCAGAATGGAGTCAACCTCATCGACAATCGCAAATGCGTGACCTCTCTGCACTTTATTTTCCTTATACACTACCATGTTGTCACGCAGGTAGTCAAAACCAAGCTCATTGTTGGTTGCATATGTAATATCCGCATTGTAAGCGATTTTTCTGTCTGCATTGGAAGTATCATGCTGGAGAATACCTACTGTCAGACCCAGGAAGCGATAAAGCTTACCCATCCATTCCGCGTCACGCTTTGCAAGATATTCATTGACGGTAACAACATGAACGCCGTCGCCTGCCAGCGCATTCAGATAAGCCGGAAGGGTCGCAACCAAAGTTTTACCTTCACCTGTTTTCATTTCGCTGATACGTCCTCTGTGCAGGATAATGCCGCCGATCACCTGAACACGGAAATGCTTCATTCCAAGCACACGCCATGATGCTTCACGGCAAACTGCAAAAGCTTCGGGCAGAATCTCATTGAAGATCTCATCCTTACGCTTTTCTGTCAGTTCCTCTTCATCCTTGAACATCTGCTGAAAACGCTTTGTTTCGGCTCTGAGTTCATCATCCGTAAATTCCTTATACTTATCCTCAAGGGCAAAAACCTTATCAACCATCGGTTTTATTTTTTTCAGCTCTCTGCGGCTGTTGCTGCCGTTAAACCATGCTTTTATTCCCATTGGTAATTCACCTCATCAATTTTCATTATAAACATATATTACATATATTATTATACCATAAAAGTGTGTTGTTTTACAATACCCTGTGTGCAAATTCATTTGCTCAGGGGAACAAATACGTTTTCCTTCAGGCTTCTCAGCAGTCTGCCCTCAGCAATGTTTTTGCCCGAGCATTTCGGACAGCTTACAAGCCTGCCGAATACATCAGTATAGACAATCCCTGTATTTTCCAGACGCAGCTTTGCTTTTCTGCGCTCTCTTGCAATATCATCACTGGTGACATTGATCAGTTCTTCCACTTCTTTGTCAAGCTCTCCGCTTTCAAGTCCTTTAATAATTCTTTTTGCAATGACGATCTTTGAAACATATTTGTCAATATCCATCGCTGTTGCTTCCCTGTGACCGCAGTCTTTACAAAGTGCCGCTGTCATAATTTCATTGGCAGCACCGAAACGGCTTCGGATGAAATTCATATCAGGCTTCATTCCTCTTTTCTGAAAATCCGCCAGCTGTGCATTCATCGCTAGCAGTGCCGAAAAGGTCTGTGCTGTCCAGAACCCTTTTTCGGGCGTTTCCAGTGTCTGACCGTCTATGCGGAAATCTGAAAAGCGACCCTTGGGATCAAATTCAAGACGGAACATATCCACATTTTTTTCGCTTTCCCATTTATCGATACATTCATCTACAATATCTGCATATTTTGTCATACGTATATCTGTAAGAAGTGTTTTGATTGCATTCAAAGTCATACCGTACATTTCCATATTCGTACCTCCTCAAAGCATATAAAAACCCATATACTGATTATAAACGAAAAAAGTCAAATATACAATGGATTTTTATAATTTTTTAAAAATTCTGCCGATAATTTCATTGACAAACAACAGATGATAACATATACTTGATTATGAGTAAGAATCATACAGATAACTACAGATTCCGCAGAAAATAACATATATACTGATAAGAGTCAGGAAAGTACCAAAATCAAAAGAAAGGCTGAATCAAAATGAAAGTTGTTGATATCAGAAATATATTTTCGGAAAGAAACATTGAACTTTTTGATGTGAATTCGTCATATATCTATTATGCCGAAGAAAAAAACGAGAAGGGCAGCAATAATCTGTTCATCCTTGAATATGACCGTTCCACACGCAGAGAACGTCTTATCACAAACTATACACTCGAAGACCCGACCTTTGTGGAGCATCTTTTTGCGTTTGAGGATACCGTGATCCTCATACTCGAAAACGGCACAAACAGTCTTTGGCTGATTGAAATTGACAAGGACAGCGGTGCAGAGCTGAACAGAAGAAAAGTCGTATGCACCGGTGCATTCAGAGCCTGTGCAGCTCTTGACAGCAGCCATGTACTGATCTATATGGGTGCGGACGAAGCCAACCGTGAAATGTTCCGACAGTACAGAGAGATCACCGGCTGTGAATGTCTTTGCTATATGTACGACCTTGAAACCAATGCCAAATACTTTGTGAAAAATCCCCTGATCGCAAAACTCGGTGCTTCCAACATCAAAACGATAGATGTACACGGTGTCAAATACCTTATTCTTCTTGATCCGTTTGCAGATGAAGATATCAAAAAAGGCTATTATGACGAGCAAAGATGGATCAATGTCGATATCAGGGATAATATCTGGCTGTGCAATCTCACGGAGCTTGAAAACGAGCTTGCGGCAGGATATGAGGATATCACTAAAAAATGTATTGCAAGTGCAGATATCAAAGCTCTGGCACGATATATGGGAATTGAAGGCGAAAAAGTATATTTCCGCGCCAAGGAATTCCGCACCGGGCTGGAAAAAATATGCAGCTATGATGTATTTACCAACACCCTCCAGATCGAAGCAGAACTCAGCGACCCCCAGAACGAAAAAACCTTCTATATCATTGAAGAAAATCCCTTCTCTGTATTTGAAGTGACAACAGAAAAAACAGAAACCAAAGTCAAGGGTATTGTCAACAGTACCGCCGACCTGAAATACAAAACCGATATCGGAAAATTCATGACCTGTATTGACAACCGCTATGTTGTGACACAGAATACCTATTTTAATGGCGAAAACGGTAAAACTGCCCCGTTCTGCTGTATTTATGACTCGGCAAATGAGGCTTCCGAACGCTATGAGTGCAACTGTTTCCTCAGCGGTGACACTTTGATTTTATACTAACAAAAAAACAGACCGCTGTTTCAGCGGTCTGCTCACTTTTGATTGTCGTGACGTAACATTACTGTTTGCGTGAGAATCTGTCCTCTTTGACTGCTTTCAGCAGGGTGAAATCACCCACAGCACCAAGTCCTGTTTCTTTAAGTTCTGTATACTCTCTTACTGTCGGCTTTTCATCATATTTCAATACAGGTTCTCTGTCTATCATATGAATGACACTGTTTGTAACATAATGATATTCAAAAATTGCCTTGACACTGCTTTGCTGTTTTTCAAATTCGTTCATTTTCATCTTCCTTTCACACCGGCAAATTCTATTATACTACATCAATTCAATTTTGTCAGCAAAAAATTTTATGAATTTAAAAAATGTATTTTTGTTTGTGATTTTGTTTTAAAGTAATCATTGAAAGTTATTACTGTATATGTTATTATGTATAATATGGTGTTATATAGAATGAACAAGGAGCGTGATTAAATGAGCTTCGATTCAGGTTTAAAATACGGACAATTAAGCAAAGTGGCAATAAGAGGATATAAATCTATAAAAAAATGTGAATTGCCGCTTAACAGTATCAATGTTTTGATAGGCAGTAATGGTGCCGGAAAATCAAACTTTATTTCCGCATTTACTCTCCTGCAAAGCATCTTAAAAGAAGAATTGCAGATATATACTCAGCAATGTGGTATTAGTTCGCTCCTCTACAATGGACGATCAACCACTGATCAGATTTACTTTGAAGTGTTTTTTGGAAACAATTCATATGGATTCTATCTTATGCCAACAGATGATAACAGACTTATCTTCAAAAAAGAATTCTATGGCTGGGGTTCAAATGAAAGTACGGTTGCAACGGCTCATGAAGAATCAAAATGGGAAAAAGGTGTTGCAAACGGAATAAATGATTACGTTAAGCCTATATTGAGCAAAAAAATGTGGCGTGTTTACCATTTTCACGATACAAGCCGAACTGCCAAAGTTAAGCAGGAACATAATATCTCAAACAACAAGTCACTGATGTTTGATGGGTCTAATCTTGCCGCCTTTTTATATAGATTGAAAATCAACTATGAAAAGAGCTATAATGAAATAGTTGAAACGGTCAGACTGATTGCACCATATTTCGATGATTTTATGCTTGAGCCAAAAGAAAGCAATGAAGAACTGATTGCGCTTAAATGGCATCAAAAGGGCTGTGAAGATGTATTTAATGCTTCACAGTTGTCAGACGGAACGCTGCGTTTTATTTGTCTTACCACGCTTTTATTACAGCCATCAGAGCTTCAGGCTGCAACAATTATTGTAGATGAACCGGAACTCGGTCTCCACCCATACGCAATTACAATGTTTGCTGACATGGTGAAACAAATATCTTCAAGAAAGCAGATTATTATTTCGACCCAGTCTGTGGAACTTCTTAATGAATTCAATGTAGAAGATGTTGTTGTTGTGAATAAAGATGAGGATGGTTCTTCAAAATTTAACAGATTGAATGAAGAAGAACTGAAAATATGGCTTGATGATTATTCATTAGGTGATTTATGGCAAAAAAATATTTTGGGAGGCAGGCTCTCAAAATGAAAAATGTATTTATCTACTGTGAAGGTCAAACCGAGGAAAGTTTTGTAAACGCAGTTTTATACCCTTATTTTGCGAATATGAATATTTATGTTATTCCTATCATCCATAAAACTAAGAGAACTCCTACTAAATCATACAAAGGCGGCGTTATGGATTACAAGCCTATTAAAGATGAATTAATAATGCTTTGCAAAAATCCAAATGTTTTTGTTACAACCATGTTTGATTATTACGGAATGCCAGGTAATACGCCATCTATCAATCATACTGACACTAACTTATATAATCGGATAGAATACATTGAAAATGCAATAACAAATGATATTGGATGCAGTAATTTAGCGTTCAATTTAGTTGTTCATGAATTTGAAGGATTATTATTCTCTGATACTCATGCATTCAGTGCTATAGCAAATGATAAAGCAGTTGATAAGCTGCAAGCAATGAGGGAAGAAGCTGAAACGCCGGAACATATTAATAACTCTGTAAATACAGCACCTTCAAAAAGAATTGAAAGTGTTATCAGTAACTATACTAAAGTCAGACAGGGAATCATCGTAGCAAAAAATATTGGGATAGATAAGGTACTTTCGGAATGTAAACATTTCGCCGACTGGATTAGCAAAATACAAAATTTGTAATGCGCTGAATCATTGCAAAAGTAATTCAAATTAAAAAATCACCGTTGTGGTTTGAATACCAAACCACAACGGTGAAATTATTTCAGGAATAATTGCCCTGTTTGTTGTCCTTGTCAGAGTTCAGGAATTCTTCCAGTGTTTTGAATTCAGACTCTTTCAAGTCTTTTGTAGCATCGGTATAGATATTCATGGTGGTACTGAAATCAGTATGACTGAGGATTTCCTGACTTTAATTCGCATAAAAACTCCCAAAAGTTTCATATTCCGATTGACAGCCCCTACATTTTGCATTATAATAGTGATATGATATTGTAGAAAATATCTAAATTTCAGCATAACGGAGGAGAAATTTATGAAATCAAGTCAATTCTTGAAAAAGATATGTGCTGTTGTTCTTTCAGTTGCTGTTGTTGGCGGCAGTGCAATGGCTACTTTGCCTGCAATAGGTGTGGACAGCGGCATTGCGGTATCAGCTGCTGCAAAAAGTGTTACTGATTATACCTACATCATAACACCCATTCTATCACCGTTTAATGAGTATTTCTTTGTTAAGACAGATAATCCTGACCCGACATCTTTCCGTTTTGCGGATAAATCATCTGTTTATGATAAAGATTCTACGATATCCTTTGATTGGGAAGATTGGAACGAGAAGGTAACGCTCTATGCGGACATAAAGTACGAGGATGAGGAAACCGGTCGTGTAAACGGCGGTTATATTTTCAAAAGTTTCAACACTGATGGCGGAGAAATCGTTCTGCAATCGAGAAATGAGACATACTATAGCTGGGATGCTACATGGAATGATACCAATGTTAAGTTGACACTTCCCACCCTTAAAGATGATGTTGATTACCTGATTGATACATATGCAAATAAATCAGGCTTTTTTGAAAATATGGATGCAGTGCAGTCGGGATTCTCGTCAATATGCCTTTACGACGGTTCATACATTCGAGGTGAACTATATAAAGCGGGGTCATTCTGGGGGATATCAACATCCCCACACAAAGATCAGACTTTCTATATCCAATCCCCGTATAGACGTAAAAACAGCAAGAGCCTTTTTGCATCTGTTATTTACCCATATCGTTACGATTCATTAGGGTTTCCGAGCGTAATGGGTGCAGTGTCAAAGCGGCTTGACAGTTCTTCATCGTATCAGTGGAACAGTTCCTATCATTATATTGTTGATGTAACACATGACGGTGAGACACGTACATACGGAGGTCAGGGCAGCGGCGAAGGTCAGAGTATTTCTGAAGACAAAATCAAACAATACTTCACCTTTGGTACAAACGGTACAAAGATCACTCTTGAAAACACCCGTAGACTGCTTGAAGATTATGCTGCTGTGGAAATGGAGGATGATGTTCCTCGTAAAGACGCACTTACATGGAAAAATCTATATGATACGGTCGGCAGTGAAGGGACGTGGGTGCGTGTAATGGATGGTGCCTACACCTATCTTTACCAAAAAGGTGACGGTACATATTATTGGACAGATGTTGTAGGAGACGATGGTACAGAAATATATTGGAGTGGCAATCTCGGATATGTTTCGGATACATGGATTGACGGAAGATATATTGACTCATGGGAGAAGTTTATCAAAGGAGAAAAATTTGAAGATCACCCGACAAGCAATATCATGATGAAACAGGTGAAGGTGCCCCTGATAACGTGTGAGATTGTATACAGATACAACGATTCTGCAAACCGATATGAAAAGGACTACAGCAATATCGAAATTACAGAAAACCAAGAAAACGTTCTGTTCCGATATGATACAGAGAATGATATCTGGACAGCGGAATATGATGAACTTGGTAACGGATATTGCGAATATAATGATATTGTCATTATGACACAAAAAGGATTAATAGACGAAAAATATCTTGATATGGTAACGCTTACCCGTGACGAGGCAAAGGCACTGAATGTTGACAAGAACACCAACAGCACACCTGATAAGGGCTTTGTTTACGACGGTACTGTTGAGCCGGGAACACCGTATGCTTATGTACCTGAAACAGGAGTGAGGCTGGATACAACATCTATCACTCTTGAAAAGGGGCAATTCGGGTTAATCATAGCAACGGTACTACCGGTCAATGCAACAGGAACTGATCAATCTGTAATATGGTCATCAAGTAATGAAAAAGTTGCAACTGTAGATAATGGCGGATGGATAACAGCAATAGGTCCGGGTACAGCAACGATCACAGCGAAAACAAGCAATGGTAAGACTGCAACTTGTGTTGTAACAGTAAAGAGTCCGACTGTAGCGATAAAAACCGTAACTTTGAAAATGACTCCTTATACATATGATGGTAAAGAAAAGAAACCAACAGTAACTGTAAAAGATGTTGACGACAAAACGGTTGCTTCTTCAAATTATACGGTAAAATATATCGATAACACAAAGGCCGGCACGGCAAAAGTGATTGTGACAGGCAAGGGCAACTACACAGGTACAATAACAAAGACCTTTAAAATCAATGCCAAGAGTACTTCAAAGCTGACAACAAAGCTTTCATCAACGTCTTATGTTTACAACAATAAAGCCCAAACCCCGAACGTGACAGTAAAAGACGGCAAAACGACCCTGAAAAAAGGCACGGACTACACTGTAACCTACAGCAAGAATAAAGCTATCGGCACGGCGAAAGTGACGATCAAGGGTAAGGGTAACTACACAGGTACAATCACCAAAACATTCAAGATAGTTCCGAAAACACCCACACTCAAAACTGTGACCTCACCCAAAACAAAGCAGCTCAAAGCAACGTGGACAAAAGACAAAACTGTAACCGGCTACCAGATACAGTATTCCACAAGCAGTAAGTTTACGAGCGGCAACAAAACCAACACAATCTCCAAAAATTCTACAACTTCCGCAACAATCACAAAGCTGACCAAGGGCAAGACTTACTATGTGAGAGTCAGAGCCTACAAAACTGTCAGCGGTCAAAAAGTTTATGGTGCTTACAGCACAGCGAAGAAAGTGAAAATTAAATAATCAACTTAAAAATATTCAATAGGCGATGCAACCCATAGCGGCTGCATTGCCCTTTTTTTGCTTTCAGCGTCTTGTCAGGAAATCAATCACGCTGTACTTGTATATCCGCCACCTGTTGCCGATTTTGAAACCTTCGATTTCTAGTGACAATCAAACGATGAACAGTCTCGGAGAAGTCGTCAATCACGCTATGGAGCTTGTTGAGGAACAAAGTCAGCAGTTGAAAGGGATTCTTCCAAAGGATTATACAATATTCACAGATGAGCTATTGTCTGAACTTCTGAGAATATTTAATAACAGTGCACTTGATGATGTTGGCGGAGATGTTATTGGTCGCATTTACGAGTATTTTCTGAATAAATTTGCCAAGAATATTGCTTCGGATGATGGTGTTTTTTTCACACCGAAATCTCTTGTAAAAATGATTGTCAATATCATTGAACCCTCCACAGGTGTACTTTTGGATAAAACAGTACCGAAATTGATACAAAATAAAGGCCTGAAATCAGCGTAAACCGCTTGTTTTCAAGCCTTTTTTCTTTTGGTTATTGGGTTATGTGTACTGTATAGGCAGCTGTCAAAACTTCGCTTGAACCTTGGTGCATAAATAACGAACTTGCTGAGGTTCGTGTAATTATATAGGATTCGTTCATTTATAGAAGCATAATGTATTACCGTTCGGTTTCCAATGAAAGATTTCTTGGGAAATTACTCTATTCTTTTACGTAAAACCTTCGCAAAAGCATGATAATTTCCGCTGCCGCGCTGTGGAGGACAATATACCGCAAACTCTATTGTTTTGAAATCATAAATATAATTCTGTATGACTTCACGATAAGCTTCTGCAACTACCTCCGGAGGGTTCCTGAAAGCACCGCAGCCGAACGCTCCCAATATGATGACATCTTCTCCTTCGCTTACGGCAATATCAAGAATTCTTTTTGCTCTTTTCTTATGCAGTTCGTTGAGGTCTTTATCAGAAATACGGATATTGTCATATCTGGAATTCAGGTTCGGTGCGGCACAGGTTATCACATCGACATTATACCACTCATTCTCAGGCAGAAGCTTTGGCAGTGCAGTGTCAGACTTGAATACGGTTATTCCCGGAGAGAATATACAGTCGTCATTATAGAGTGAATTCATTTTCCTGGTTCTCAGATGTCTGTAATGGGTATCGTGAAATTTCTTTTTTGTTTCATCATCTCCTATCGTAAAATACAGCGTACTGCATCGACACAGACATTCTTCCTGTGCGCCTGCCCCGGTTTGCACACCGCCCCCGACATGAGTGGATGATGCAAAATTCAGCACACAGACACGTTCGCCGCTGTATCTCTTTGCAGCTTCAAAGCTGCGCTTTTGTGATACAACTACATTTGCCGGATCAGCAAAGCGGTGACCTTCCGACTTTTCAATAGTTTTTTTAGACTCAGGAACAACATACTGATGTTCTATGGTTTCCTTGATTGAAGCCGCCAGTTTTTCATTGCTGCGGCAAAGTTTTTCAGTATCATTGAAAATATTGATAAGTTCAGTTTTCATTTTTATTCTCCTATTTTTTCCAAAAATATTTTAATAGAGACCCATGTGGCAGTTCTTGTAAAACTGCATGCATGCCTTTTGTTTTATAAAGCTCGTTTATACTCTTCATCATTTCCTCAAACAAATCCTTGTTTGGGATATGCTCATCAGTATCATTATCAGAGATTGGTTCAAACCACGAATCAAAGAGAATGACGCTTTCTGTGATAAACGGGAGAATAACATTCTCTATTCCTTTCATTTCTTCATCTTTGCTTGCGTGATGATGATTCCATTCCCTGTAAAATATAAGCAGACCACTTTTTTCATCAAAATCAGCAATAAGGTAGTCGGGAGAATCGCAGTATCCCCCGAAACAGGTCACCTCTTCCATGAATTCTGTTTCCTCTTCCGGATAATAATCTTTCCCTTTGACATACGGATATAGGGCATATATCATCCTTTTCAACTCATCGTCAACAACTGTTGACCAGCAGCCCTTTTTAAAGGCGGCAGCTATATCCCTGCGGTATTTTTCTTTAACAATTCCTTTGTACCGAAAACCCCAATACCAGCTCATTTTGTTTCTCCTTTTTTCTTAGAAATAATCTTCACCGAAAAGATATTCCGGCAGCTTTGCAAATTCCTTCGACATCACATAATGTCCGTAATTGCAGTCACAGTCGCAGTAAAATACCCAGACATTTCCGATCAGCCTTTCAAATATCTCGCCCAGTGTCAGACCAAGATATTTTTCAAATCTGCTGTAAAGATTGTCTTGATAGCATTTAACAAACGCTGTATCAAAATATGTATCCTGCCCGGACAGTGCCCCGGAAACGAATGGCATATCGATAATCTTATATCCCTGATAGCGGTGAGGGCAAATGAGTAAAGTATATTTCATAAAAGAACGCAAAACTCCCGATGAACTGAAAAAAATAACCCAAAATACGGAATGTGCGGTAACGAATGCGCTGTTAGAGGAACTGTATAAAGTTCCCGGATTTTTTAAAAAAGGTGTTGCATTTGTAGGGAAATATACTTTAAAAAATCATGATGTTATATATAGCTGTCCAAAATATATGGACGATGACATTATAAAAAATGCAGCTCAGGGAGCGGAAGAAGAAAGAAAAGAAATCAAAAAACATATAGAATTGATTCTGAATGTTCTTTTGAAGCTTGAAAAAGAGGATTCCGATAATTTTGGCGAATGTGTGTTTTCTCCGAGTGAAAGAGAAAAGAAAAAATATTTCATAGACCAACTGTCTTTGTCGGAATTTATCCTGAAAGACTATTTGAATCATGGTTTATATTATGAAGAACAGCATTTTTCGGGCAAACAGCCTCAAGGCAGAATTTCCTGGAATAGCACTGTCAAAAAAAATATTCCGTTTATCAGCCATGATAATATTGTTTATCTCGATCTGATCAGAGATTATCATAACAAAGATTACAGCAATCTCATCTCCTTGATTCATGCTTCTGTCATTCATTATGCTTATGAGTATCTGGAAAATTTCGGAAGGAAGCAAAATATTCACTTTCCCGATGTTACTCCCATCAGCATGGAAGAACTTCATAAACAGGAATTAATAAGAATTATCAGAAAACATATGCTTACTGCTTACTCAAACAGAGAAATTTTTCTTCTCCGTGCGCTTGAAGCGTGGTGTGATAAGAGTATCCACTATCACAGATTCGTCTTCGGAACAACTGCCTTCGACCGAATATGGGAAGCCGTGAATGATTTTGTTTGGGGAAATGATGATCAGAAGGATTCAGGCAATCCTGTTTATACCTTTTATAACTCTGAGGATGATGATAAAAATTGTTATGCAGGCGGCGAATCACGAATCGATACCATGCACATCGTCCGCGATAAAGCAGTTGCGATATTTGATTCCAAATACTATGTTCCGAGAGAAGAAATTTGTTCCCTGCAGCAGACTGATATTTCAGGTTATCCGAGCAATGCCGATATTTCAAAACAGGTCGGGTATCTCAGACTGAAAAAAGAACAATATGGAGATATACCGAACATTCGTTACAGCAATGCTTTTCTTCTTCCGAAAATCAGTGAGAAACTGTTGGATAAGCTGAAATTGCCGCAACAGAACTGGCAGGACAAATTGTATCACATTTCCGGTTATGCCACCAGGGGAACTTATGATGAAAACAAAAATATCAGGGACACCTCACCTGTTCTGATGATTCATGTCGATCCCGAATCATTATACAAAAACTTTTTGCATAATGATCCGATAGGTGATACGGAAATCGAGGAAATAGTCATAGCATACAATGATGCAGAAAAAAGTATTGCTGACAACAATAATAAATGTTACAAAAAGTGATTAAAAGCAGCCCGATTATTTCACATTGGTGAAGTAATCGGGCTACCCTATTTCTTAGTTTTAAAGCTTGCTGTATTCCTCGTCCGTCACAGGCTCAACTAATCCGCTTAAGTTGACGTCATTAGTATTTAAATTAGAGTGTGTTCACATAAATATTTACAAAGGCAGATAAAAGCAGTATAATAGAAGTATGAAACTAACGAAAAGACAATTCCGAAAAATCGAGCATTTGATGCCGATACCCAGAAAACCGGCAGAAATCTCAAACTATCAATTTATGTGTGCGTTACTTTACATAATAGAAAACGGCTGCAAATGGAGGGCATTGCCAAAAAAATATGGAAAGTGGCACACTATATACATGAGATTTAAC
>CACYDD010000038.1 GCA_902773065.1 uncultured Ruminococcus sp.
AGGAGGAAGGCTTATGTCGGAGGAAACACTGGTCAGACATTGCTCGCCGACAATACTCGGCATGAAAACAGGAAATATTTTCAGTCACCGTTTTAACAGCGTTGAGGAAGAACGAAGCTATATCAGAGATCTGAACAGCAGGCTGACACCCAAAGGTCTCAGGGTTGTACCGCTGAGAAAACACAGCGGCGGAACGCTGATTTATGTTTACAGACCGTCAATGCTGAAAAAAGATCTGAAAGACAGCAGGGCAGACAAGGTACTCAGAGAAAGAGGTTATACCTGCGAAAGCACTAATAAATGTATCGTACAGCTTGTGAGAAGACTCAGGGAAAATGAGAGCTTTCCGCATGAGATAGGACTTTTTCTCGGTTATCCGCCCGAAGATGTGTGCGGATTTATCGACAATAAGGCTGAAGGCTGTAAATGTGTGGGCTGCTGGAAGGTTTACGGAGATGAAAAGAAAGCGCAGCGGCTTTTTGAAAAATACAAACGCTGTACGGAGCTTTGCTGTTCACTTGTTGCAAAGGGATGCAGCGTTGATAAACTGGCAGTATCGTATTAAGGTATATTTTATGACCGATAATATTGATATATAAATTTATTATGAAAGGAATTTTTGATTATGAGTAAAATCGCAGTAGTATTCTGGAGCGGAACAGGCAATACGGAGGCTATTGCCAATGCGGTAGCTAAGGGAGCTAAGGACAAGGGCGCAGAGGTTGACATTCTCACACCGTCAGAATTCGGTGCAGATGCCGTTGACAATTATGACGCTATTGCTTTCGGTTGCCCTGCAATGGGGGCAGAGGAACTTGAGGATACAGAGTTTGAGCCGATGTTCAGTGCCGTAAAGGAAAAGCTTTCGGGCAAAAAAGTAGCACTTTTCGGTTCTTACGGCTGGGGAGACGGTGAATGGATGCGTACATGGGAAGAGGACACAAAAGCAGCAGGTGCGGAGCTTGTTGCCGAGGGTCTGATCATCAATGAAGCCCCCGACGATGACGGAATTGCACAGAGTGAAGCACTTGGTGCAGCTCTTGTATAAGACATGAAAAAATAAGTAATGCCTGCACAGGTCGCTCCTATCGGCTTGTGCAGGCAGTTTTTTATTATTCTTCTTTCATTGCTTTTCTGATCCTGCTTAAGGATTCGGGAGTGATTCCAAGATAGGTTGCGATATGCTTCTGAGGAATACGCCCTATAAGCTGCGGATACATCTTTCTGAAATGCAGGTATCGTTCCGTTGCATTCTCAACCAGAAATCCGTTTTCTCTGTACATTTTGTAACGCAGTCCGCCTTCCAGCAAACTGATCCAGATGGATTTCAGGCTTTCGTTGCTGTTGATCAGAGCTTTCAGTCTGCTGACTTCAAAAAGCATGAAAGTGGACTCCTCGATCGTTTCCCACATACAGAGATTTTCCTCATAGCCCATCATGCCTTCGTCCATGCACATACTTCCTGCCACTGCGAAGCCTCTTGTAATATCATTTCCGTCATTGTCGATATAGTAGCTTCTTACAAGTCCGTCAAGGACGATCCCCACAGTTATGGCTTCGTCTCCGATATGCTGAATGATCGTATTTTTGGGAACAACCTTGAATTGTGAAATGTCCACTGCCTGACTTAAAATTTCTTCGCCGAATTCGATATTGAATGAAGCAGAAAGCTCAGTCAGCTGTTTTATGATCGTTGTTTTATTCAAATTCATACAACTCCACTCGTTAAAATTACGTAAATCGTTGCGATCAGATTTGCTCCACCGTGAGCGATCATTCCGGGCAGCAGATGTCCGGTTTTTTTATATACGAAGATCCATACCAGACCTGCCACAAAGGAAAATCCCATATTATACCAGTCCAGCATAGCAAACATGATATTGAAAAGCAGCAGTGCCTGTGTTTCGCCCAGAACCGGACCGCAGAATTTCTTGGCAAGTCCTCTGAAATAGATTTCTTTGCAGATACCGCTGACAAAAGTGAGGGCAATGATTTTGATGATCGTTGTTTCAGCCGAAATGTCATGATTCGTATAAGCAAGTTCGGTTCTGCCTGATAAGATCAAGGTATAAACAAGGCTGAATAATGTTGTAACAGACAAAGCCGCAATTCCGTAAAGGATATCTTTGCCAAGTGTTTTCTTTTCAGTAATCTCTTTTTTTTTGCTGATTCCGTTTTGTCTGAAAAGCATCACTGCACCCGGCAGGATAATCAGATTGATCAAAATCAGGATCAGACAATAGATCCGGATATTTGCGTTGGCATAACTGGCGATGTCAAGAAAATTCATTCCGGGCTTAAAGTTCAGGTATGCCATCAGTACTTCAAAGCCTGCGACAAACAGGGTCAGCGTTGTCGTGATAGTGAGTGTTCTTTCTGCATTTTTGATATTCGTTTCTTTCATGGTTATCTACCTCCTGAAAAAAGAATATCATAATGCTTGCCGTCGGTCATTGACATATGTTAATGACTGGCGGCGAGCCGCCGGATTCTATTTTGCAAAACTTTATTGTTGTGTTTCATGTTTTATGAAAAATCAGCACCGACTTTGTACATCGGTGCTGATTTTTTCAGTTCTTATCGGAATTTTGCAGAATTTTGACTGCGTCGGCGGCATCTTCTGCTTTAAAGATACCGGTGCCGGAAACACAAATATCAACGCCTGCTTTTGCGGCATGGACAACGGATTTTTCGGAAATTCCGCCGTCAACCTCCACAAGAATTTCCAGACCTCTTTTTTCGGATTCCTTTTTAATGGCAACAACCTTCGGCATCATATCCTCCATAAATGCCTGACCGCCGAATCCGGGTTCAACTGTCATAACAAGAACCATATACACCTTGTCGAGGTAGGGATAAACTTCTTCGGCAGGTGTTCCCGGTTTGATCACAACTCCGGGTTTTACGTTTCTGCTTCTGATCTTTTCGATTGTCAGATCAGGGTCAGACATAGATTCCAGATGAAAAGTGATGATATCCGCTCCTGCGTCTGCAAAAGCATCGACATAATCAAGCGGATAATCGATCATCAGATGAACATCAAACGGAAGCTTTGTATAGGGGCGGATCGCTTTGACAATGGCAGGACCGATCGTCAGGTTCGGTACAAAATGGCCGTCCATGACATCCAGATGGATCAGGTCTGCACCTGCTTTGTCAACACGGATGATCTCTTCTCCCATTTTTGAAAAATCACAGCTTAAAAGTGACGGTGCTACTTTCACTTCAATCAACCTTTCCGTTAATATTGATATAGGATTCAGGATTCAGAATTCAGGGGTCAGGAATTCAGTTATACATGAAAAGCAGATTGTAAAACGAATACCTGACCACTATTTCCTGATTTTATAAAAATTTTCTTGCGGCGATGGAGACGATGATCATGGCTGCACACCAGAAGCCAGCATACAGAAGCATTTCCATACTTCCGAGTTTTGCAAAGCCGGAAAGGAAAGAGATGACTGTGACAAGGATAAAACCAATGATAATGGAAAGATACTGTATGATCTTGGCAATCGTGACAGTAGATTTTATTTTGATACAGCCTGCAACAGCACGGGCAAAGGAGGACAGCCTGCCGTTTGTAACGAGGTAGGCACGGGAGGTTTTTTCATTTCCTGAAAGCTCTTCATATCCGATATTGCCGAGTCCTGTGGGGAGAATTTTGATACATCTCGGATACAAGCTGAATTTATCGGCAATATGTTTTTGTGTAATGTTGGGGTCGATGGTTCTGACAATAAAGCTGACACCGTCATCTTCAAGCTCTCTGAGCGATTCTGCAATGGCTCTGTCTGCTTTGTAGGTGAGAACCAGCATGACAACAAGCTGACCGCCAACAGAAATATAGGCAACCTCATTTCCCATTCTGCGGTATTTGAGTTCTATCGATTCATCGGGAAGTTTTATATTATGCTTTGACAGAAGATCTCTGTTGCCGATCAGGACTCTTTGCTTGTCTACCCAGCCTGACAGACCCATTTCATCATCATAGGAAACACTGTCAACATACGGCAGGGAACGCTTTCTGTCCTGTACCATCGTTTCAAATACATGAGTCAGTGAGCCGTTGACCGCGAAGGTGATCGCCGCACCTGCGGATAATGCTTCTTCCAGTTTGGTTTCGTCAAAGGTTTTATAACCGCTGAGAATGATACTTCCCTTGGGATAAAGCTGGGAAGAATCGATCATCAGGGCATTGGTATCACAGAATTGTTTTACTGCTTCATAGCCGACGATCATAGAACCATGTCTGAGCGTTGATGAGCAAAGATTCATCATAGGAATATTCACGGCAACCAGACTGCACATCGGTGTGGTAATGCAGGCAGTGATGGCAAATGAGGTAACGCCTCCGACAAAATCCTTTGTCATAATGCCGTAAATGATACCGCAAAGCAGCGACAGGGCCGCCGTAAACGGTGAAACCTTCGCCGAAAGCTCCTCGACGGGGTCGGAGGAATAGGAAAGCTGAAGGAAATTGTTCATGAAATTCGAGTGCTTGGTATAAGCAATGATCGGTCTGCGTGACGGCAATCCGCTTGCGAATTTTTCGGCATTGGTATTTTTGGTATAGATCTTTCCGGCGAATTTTGCGTCTTTCCTTCGCAGGAAACGGAAATTATCCGCTGTTCTTCTGATGATCAGCAGCTTGCCCACGCTGTTGAGAAGAAGAGCCAGACTGATCAGGGGAACATACAGATGATAGGTTCCGTCAAGAAATACATTCGGCTGGAACAGTGAAATAATGGATTGGATCGCTACCGCGAGGGTTGCCACGGAAACAGGTGTATCACTGTTGCCTCTGAGCCGTTTCAGCGGCATAAACCCGTTGACGATAGGATATCTGCCGGCAAAAGCAGCAACAAGGAACAGCAGGAAGCTGATAATGGAATAGACCAGCCAGCCGTTTTTCATCATATTCACGAATACCCATGGCATTGATTGTGCGATAATGGCAGTAATGATAGAAATCACACTTGTGCAGGTGAGAACAACGGTTCTGACGAATACCTTCCGGAAATTCTCGTTGATATCACTTTTGATCTCTTCGCCGTCGGATTCGCTGTTATAATCTTCAAGCTCGGGCTTTTCTTCTTCGGTTTCCTCATCATAATCAAACCGATCATTTTCTGCGGAGAAGATACTTTCAAAAAGTCTGAACCGCTTTTTCGGTTTTTTCGGCTCGATCTTCACTGTTTTGGAGGCTTTCTGCTTCACTTTCGGTTTCGGTCGTTTTGGTGTATGGTGTTCAGGCTGCGGAGTTTCTTTTTCCTCCGTTTTCTTTGCCGTTTCTTTCACCGCGGTCTGCTGTATCGGTTTTTCTTCCGTTTCAGCAGGAGCAGGCGGCTCGGGAGGCGGCAGTTCTGCTTTGAGTCTGCGAACATTTTCATATTCCGTTCTCAGTGTTTTGGTAAATTTTCCTGCCATGACGATGAACAGTTCATCATCCTCTGCCTTATAAACCATTGGTTCAAAACGCTCGGCAACAGTTTCCCGTTCAACAGATTCATTTTTCTCTGTTTCGGATTTTGTTTCCGGTTGTTTTTTGGCTGTGGTTTTTGTGGCAGGTGTGTCATGCGAAAGTTCACTCTTGTTGACCGGCGGCGGTGTTTCCGCTTTGACAGGCACATCATGCGAAAGTTCACTCTTGTTGA
>CACYDD010000039.1 GCA_902773065.1 uncultured Ruminococcus sp.
AATCACGAAAACAGACAATAAGAAGATCTATATCGGAAAGCCGATCGAATTCCGCAACGATGAATTTTTCCGTCACCTGAAGAATCTATATTATACTGCTCAGAAAAATGATAAGGACGGAGTTGAAAGGATAATTGCCGAGATCGTTCCGACCTATCACCATGAGACAAGCGGTTCACAGTCTCTGCCGGATAATATTGAGGAAGAGCAGGACGAATGAGCAGTTAGAAATTAGTAGTCCCTGGGATCTGCAGCAAAGCGGAATTCCGGGGACCTTTTTTTGAAAGTGGATAGGGCAGAGCCGCACAAAAACCGCCTGACGTGTTGACATCACTACATCATACTGCTATCAAATAAGAAGATTAAAAAACATAGAAAGAATATAGCAGTCCAGCGGAAGGCATGTTATAATTGCAGTAAGATGATTTCGACAGATTAACAGACAGGAGAAACAAAAAATGATAAATGAAGCATACAGCGAAGAAAAAGAGGCATTATTTTCACCGGGAGCATTTTTGGGCGAAAGAAAAAATATCTGTGATACTGCGATCGCAACCTTTTCAGGAGAGATATTTGATTCTGTGATCGGAAAATATCCGCATGAAGAGATAGCTTATGTCGGTTCTGCAAACGGGCATAAACCGGTTTATCTTCTTGATGTTGAAGGCAGAAAGGTCATATTCTATAAGTCTTCGATCGGTTCTTGTCTTGCAGGAAACGAGGTTATAGAAATACAGTGGCAGACAGGATTCAAAAAGCTGATAATATCCGGATCGGCTGGTTCACTAGACGGAAAACTGACTGAGGGAAAATATGTGATCCCAACGTATGCATACCGTGATGAAGGATTGTCTTATCATTACGCTCCGGCTGCGGATTATATTGAGATAACGAACAGTGCTGTTCTTGGGAGGATTTTTGAAAAGCTTGGACTTCCATATGTAAAAGGCAGGGTATGGACAACTGACGGAATATACAGAGAAACCAAAAATGCTGCAGAGAAGAGGAAAAGTGAAGGGTGTATCGCTGTTGAGATGGAGATCGCCGGACTTCAGGCTGTATGCAGCTATTACGGGATAGAGCTTTACACCTTTGTTGTAACAGGCGATATACTTGACGGGAAGGAATATATTCCGGATGGTCTGGATGAAGCAAATCATTCCCTCGACAAATTCTATATATCACTGAAGATAGCTGAAAATATCTGAAAACCTTACTGTCGTATAGCTATATCAATCGAGGCATCCCAGAATGGGACCAGGGCAAAACATTGTTGTTTTTGGCCGAATTGAGGCGCAGCTTATGGCAATAAATACTTAATAAGAAAACACCGCACAAGGATATGCCGGAAAAATGGCAGTCCTTGTGCGGTGATTATTATAGCTCAGGAATAATGTTTTTCTGATAATGATTATGGTAAGATTATTCAATTTTTTCTTTCAGATCATAGTCCTTGTCCTCAGAAATAATCTCGAGCATGATTTCGGCAAAACGAGGATCAAAATGAGTGCCGGAGCCATCCCGTATTTCTTTGATAACCAGCTCCTGGGGCATCGGTTTACGATAGCTGCGGCAGCTTGTCATTGCATCATAAGCATCCGCAACAGCAATGATTCTTGCCTGTTCCGGGATTACGTCACCCTTTATGCCATCCGGATAGCCCTGTCCGCTGTATTTTTCATGGTGCCATTTTGCACCCAGAGCTAGATCAGGCATTTCGGTGATATTCGCAAGGATGTTTGCTCCAATGACGGGATGCTTCTTTATCATTGCATATTCTTCATCGGTAAGCTTGCCGGTTTTGTTAATGACTGCATCAGGAACGCCTATTTTACCGATATCATGCAGAAGTCCCATGATATAGATATCATTCTGTTCTGATTCACTGTATCCGAAGCGTTTTGCGATCTCCTTTGAATAAGCAGCGACGCGGCCGGAATGACCCTTTGTATACTTGTCCTTTGCGTCAATAGTACCGGCAAGAGTCTGAACAATATGGATAAGCATTTGTTTTTGTTCTACGTTTTTCTTGTTGAGCTTTTGTTCAAGAGAATGCTTTTCCTGAGTTGTGTCATGTATCTGCTGGATAACGACCATTATCAGAAGAGTCATGATACCAATTATCATTGAGATCAGACTGCTGTCATTCTGATTGAATAACAGAATAATAATTTCGATCAGGCTGAATACAACAAATGACAGATAACCTACAGCGGTATAAAGATAGGTTTTGACCTGACCGGTGCGGATATCATAGATAAATGTTGCTGAAACGCTCAGACTTACAGCTGCAAGGATCGTATCTATATATCCGACAGCCTTCTGGAATGAAAAGATTCCGTTAAAATGCAGGACAGACCAGAAAAGGAAATTTGTTAGTGATATGATAAAAATCACAACATATAAACGATGATAACGCCCCTTCTGGATCAGGTCAACATAAATCAGCAAAGGGAAGGGTATCATCATACAAAACAGGAAACCCATGATTCCATCAACAAAATATATTCCGGTAACAAAAGGAGTAAACTGAGAAACCGAAATAAGCCAGCAGGATACATTCATAATACCAATAGCGGCATAAACCATATCCATATTGATCTTATTAAGGACAGAAATAAAGACAGCAACCAGCAAGACAAGTATTGATGCAACAAAAAGAACGATCGTCAGGGCAAATGGCAGTCCGTATCTGGAGATCATATATCTGTATACTCCATTTGCAGTGGTAATGAAGGTTTCAGGGGCAATGACGGGATTCCAGTCGGTCTTGTATCTGATTATTTTCAGCTCTGCCCCGGAATCAGTCGGGCTGACGGGAACTGTAATGTAGAATTCCTTGATAGAGCCTGTTGGGATTCCGGTATCATTTACCTTGTCAAAGGATCTTCGCAGCTTTCCGTTTATATATACTAAAACATTGCTTCTGTTCTGAAAGTATAAAACCTGTCCGTCTTCAATATTATCCGGCAGTGTGGCAGTGATTGTAAAATCTTCTTCAAATGCGCGGTTATCCGTGTAGCTTCTTCCGGTAGTAAAGCTTTTTCCTGCCGAATCGGTAACTGTCCATTTTTCGATATAATTGATAGTTGTATCAGCCCCGGATCTTGAAATTCCGGCAAGGTAAATACAAAGTGCAATACTGAATGTAAAAACCAGAAAGAATATTATTTTATTTTAAGGATCAATCCGCTTTTATTATTGGTTGTTCCTTTGGCAGCCATAATTTTCCCCCCGAAAAAAGATTATTGTTTTTTCATTCTGCAAAGAGTACAAAAAACATGCAGCTCAATAAGCTGTAACATCAGAATGATCAGAAAAACAAGTAAATTATAGCATTATTTTATTAAAAATCCATATAATTATTGAATATTATTGCTTTTATTGCTTATTCGGAACAAAGATCGTTATGTACTCGCCGCGTGGTCGCGGCACCGGCGCACCGCCGGTGTCAGTTTGCGTTGTACCTTATCCGATGTAAACACTCTCTTCGCGCGCCGGATAGTTTTGACAAAAACTTTAATTAGCAGAAAAATGAAGTTCTTCCATTTCGCAACCTATTTCTCACCTGCCGGTTCGGTCGGCGCTTCTGCTTCGCAGAGGTATCCGCTGGATACCCGCGCCCTAATATACACAAACGTAAACCAAATAACACATCTTCGATTGGGATCGACAGCGGAGGCACTCCGCCAGCCGCTGCGCCAGGCGTTTGCCGGCGGTCTCTGTTTGATCCGAACTGACTTCTCCGCCCGGATTATCAGGTGCCTGCTTTTTAGTGTATTTTTTTTAAAAACTCCCAGAATTATTTTACACCAGTTCTGTACTCGGTTTTTGTATAGGATATATGTATGAAAAAAGCCGTAGGCTTCATTTTAGTCCGTTAATTCCTTAAATAATACCGCTTGTTCCAAATATATTGAAAAGTATTCAACTGTGATATATAATTTTTGTAATTATTGTAATGTATGATAAACTGCTATGCCCTTATATTATTCTTTGCAGACGAATTACTGGAGTAAGGGCGCATGCATGGTGTTTTCATACTGCAAACAGATGGTGAATGGACTGAAAAGCTTCTGCATGAAAGACCGGTCTATTCTGAATATCTGAAAAAGGAGGCAAACAAGATGAATAAGAAATTGACAAAACGAATCCTTTCAGCATTTCTTGCACTTCTTATGG
>CACYDD010000040.1 GCA_902773065.1 uncultured Ruminococcus sp.
CATTCAGAGCGACCGAAGGGTAGCGAATACGCGAATTGGGAGCGGAGGCACTGTGCTACTTTACAAAACTTTGTGTATTATAATTTATCTTGCGGCGATAAACTAATCTTTACTCATTCAGAGCGACCGAAGGGTAGCGAATACGCGAATTGGGAGCGGAGGCACTCCGCCTACCATTCGATGTCTTCTATTGGCATGGGGTTGGGATTGATGGTGTTGCTGACGACTTTTCCGCTTCTCATGCTGATGACACGATTTGCCATAGGTGTAATTGCCGAATTATGTGTGATAAGAACAACCGTCATGCCGTCCTCTTTGCATTTTGTTTGCAAAAGCTTCAAAATGGTTTTACCTGTGTTATAGTCAAGTGCGCCTGTCGGTTCGTCACACAGAAGGAGTTTCGGCTTTTTGGCAAGGGCTCTTGCAATCGACACACGCTGCTGTTCGCCGCCCGAAAGCTGAGAGGGAAAATTATTCTTTCTCTGAGAAAGCCCCACGCTGTCCAGTGCGGTATCGGCATCCATAGAATCTCTGCAAATTTGTGTAGCAAGCTCTACGTTTTCCTTGGCGGTAAGATTCGGAATCAGGTTGTAAAACTGAAACACAAAGCCGATATCATACCGTCTGTAAGAGGCAAGGTCTTTGCCGCTGAGGTGGCTAATATCTCTGCCGCCGACCATGATTCTGCCCTCGTCACAGCTATCGATACCGCCGAGAATATTCAGCACCGTCGTTTTTCCTGCGCCGCTGAGACCGACCACAACGGCAAATTCGCCCTCGTCAATCGAAAAGGTCACGCCGTCTGCCGCTGTAATTGTCACTTCGCCCATTTTATAGCGTTTATAAACATTTTCAAATTCCACAAAGTTTTTCATCATTACCTTTATACCTCCATCCATTTATCCTCTATACTGTTTTCGCTTCATTTTTTCTATTCGGTAAAGATATAATTGTTCGGATTAAGAGATATGATATCTATTTTCATTTCGGACGTCCTTTCTTTCAGACAGAATCAAGAGAGATCAAATGCTGTTTTCGTTAAGCCAATTTTCAGTACTTTCCGCTACTTCCTTTAAGGCTTCTTCATCAAACGGTGATTTCAGTCCGGCGGTTTCAATCAGCTCGTTAAAGGTCTGCGTTCCTGCCTTTCTGACAAGGCGCATATAACGCTCCCAAGCCTCATCATGACTTTTCTGCATGATAACCCAGAATTCAAGAGCTGCTGTCTGTGCAAGGCAGTAGTCGATATAATAGAACGGATTTTCATAAATGTGTATCTGCCGCTGCCAGCCCTTGCCTTCGCCGTAGAATGGTGAGCCGTCAAGCTTCATCCACGGCATATAAACGCCGAGAAGCTGCCGCCAGATATCATGACGCTGTTCGGGTGTGATATCGGGATTTTCATAAACAAGGTGCTGAAAATGGTCAACCATTGTTCCGTAGGGAATAAAGGTAAGCGCACTGAACAAATGACTGTATCGGAACTTTTTGCTGTCCTTTCCAAAAAATTCATTACTTTTTCTCCAACCGAAAAACTCCATTGTCATGGAGTGGATTTCGCAGGACTCAAGAGTTGGACTCTGATTGGAGGAGGGGACAATATCCCTTGCCGTATAGAATGCAAAAGCATGACCGGCTTCATGCGTAATCACTTCTACATCATCGGCTGTACCGTTAAAATTGGAGAAGATAAACGGTACTTTGTAATCGCCGAATTGTGTACAGTAGCCGCCGCCTGCCTTGCCTTTCTTGCTTAGAACATCCATCAGTTCATTTTCAAACATCATGTCAATAAATTCTGCGGTTTCTGCGGAAAGCTCATGGTAAAGGCTTTTGCCTGTTTCGAGAATATCCTCTGCACTGCCCTGTGGGTTGGGGTTGCCGTCCTTGAATTTCAGTGCGGCATCCGCAAAGGTAAGGGGATAGGAAAGCCCTGTCCTTTGTGCCTGTTCTTTGTACAGTCTGTCAGCGATCGGAACAATATATTTGATAACAGCTTTTCTGAATTTATCGATATCCTCGGGTGTATAGCAGTTTCTTGTCATTTGAAGATAACCGAGTCTGACAAAATTATCATAGCCGAGTTTTTTTGCCATTTTGTCACGCAGATGTACCATTTTGTCATAGATATCATCAAGCTCCTTGCCGTTTTCGCTGTAGAAATTTGCTTCGGCAAGCCATGCTGCTCTGCGCACTTCATCATCGGCAGACTGCTTATACGGCTGCATTTGTGATATTGTTCTTTTTTCGCCGTCAAAATCGATCTGAGCAGAGGCAAGCAGCTTCTGATAAGCCGTTTCAAGCTTGTTGGTTTCCTGTGTTTCGGGGATGATTTCGGGAGCAAAGGATTGCAGGAACATTTCGCTGTTGATAAACAGGAGTTTGCCATATTTTTCTTCCAGCTGCGGACGGAATTTGTTTTTAACCAAAAGCTTTGTAAACTCCTGTTCCATTTCGGCAAAGACAGGGGACAGTTCATCAATATACTCCACTTCTTTTTCGTAAAATTCATCGGTCGTATTGATGGTATTTCTTGTGTAGGCAAGACTCATCATGGTGTCGATATGGGAAGAAAAACGATCCCAGTCAAGAAATGCTTTTTCGGCATCTTCAAAGCATTCGGCACTGATAAAATTCTTTTTTATTTCTTCTGCCTGTTTTTTAGCTTCTTCCACATCGGGACGTTTATATTTCATTTCGGAAAATTTCATAACTGCAGCTCCTTATTCGTTAAATATACATTACTATTGTAACCTATCTTACAGAAAAAATCAATTATTGGAGTAAGTTTGCAAAGAGTTTTTACGGTTGAATTATCAAAAAACTTCATTGCCGTGTTTCATGTTTTTGAAATGCGGCAATGAAGTTAAAATTATAAAAAAGTAGTGAGCGTAGCGAACGACTACGCGAATTGTCCCGTGCGGTCATGCACCGCGAATTGTCCTGTGCGGTCACGCACCTCAAATTGGCTCCGGCGGCTCGCCGGTCAATCTCTTCTGTTTGCAAAAAGTCTCAGAATATACAGAAACAGGTTGATATAATCAAGATAGAGCTGGAGGGCAGCGATAATTGCACCTTTCTGAGCAGCTTCTGCACTGTATGCACCTGAATTGTAATAGGCTTTGATTTTCTGCGTGTCATAGGCAGTAAATCCCATAAAGAGGATAATGCCGACAATGCTGATAAAAAAGTCATTCGGCTGCATATTGAAGAGCAGAGCAATAACGGAATAAACCATTAGTCCGATCAGACCGAATACCAACACTGAACCCCAACTTGAAAGATCCTTTTTCGTGAATGTGGCAAAAGCAGCCATTAAGCCAAAGATACAGCCTGTTACTGCGAATGCGGTAAATGCTGTACTGATATCAAACATGATCAGCAGCGGCGCAAACGTCAGACCGTTAACAGCGGAATACAGCAGAAAAATTCCTGCGGCAACAGCCGGGGAGAGTTTTTGTATAAAGAAGTTCAAAGCAAATACCAGAATCACTTCTACGCCTGCCAGTATATAGTATAGTGAGTCGTATTCATAAAGTAAACTTATGACCTGTGCTTTGTTGGCAACAAGAAACATACCGATACCGAAAGTGATCGCAAGACCGATGAACATCCAGCCGTAAACTTTCTTGGTATAGTCGCCAAGTGTCAGACCATGGGAGGCACTGTTATACTGCACCTGATTCGTTGTTTCGCCGTTGACATAGTTGTTAAAGCCTTCATAATCAAAGCCCTGTGGGTTTTGGTTAAACTGGTTATTATAACCGTTGTATTGGTTGTTTTGGTTAAACTGATTGTTATAACCGTTGTATTGGTTGTTAAATCTGTTTCTCATAGAAACCATCCTTTCTTTGATAAATTGATCATAGATCCATATAGGTAAACAGGTCGCCGACAGCATGATAGATGTCGTTATTGTAAGCCATGTTTCTGTTTCTGTTTTTGCCGAGCCAGCAGAGAATCGCAACAATTACGGTAAAAGCAGAAACATAAATACCAATAGCAGCGATAACAGCGGTTTTATTCATTTCCGGAACAGTATCGGGGAATCTTTCATAATATTTTTTTGCATCATAGCCCCTTGTTGCGATAAGAAACAGAAGCAGTACTGTTACGATTGTGGTAATGACGGCCTGAACAGGCGGTGTCGGTATTGCCAAAGTAACAAGATAATAAATTCCGACTGTGACAAGACCGATGATCGAAACAGGGAATAACCCGACAAGACTTACCTTTAGTACATTTGCGCCGAGAACCATGATACCGAAAGTAACAGCCAGCAGCAAAAATATGGTATTGAGCCACGGAGCTTTTAAACACATAAAAATCAATTCGGTCGTGATTCCTGTAAAGATACTATAACCCAAATAAATCACAAAGCAGCTTGCTGTTTTATGTTTATTCACAAATCGTGCCAGAAGATAACCAACACCGATATGAACAAATAAAATCGTGACGATCAGTCCTGCACCGATTTGTGTAAGCATTTTGTTGTCGAGCTGAATCAGTGACACAAGCAGTGAAGTGATATAAGCAGTAGTCAATCCAAGAAGCATATGTGCATAAATTTTTCCGGCAAACCTTGACAATTCCATGCCTGCTGTTTTGATAACAGCTTCGGGTTCGCTTTGTCGGTTTTGGAATGTCTGAAAGGTCTGCACCTGATTATTCTGTGCATGGTCATATTGTTCTTCCTCAATGCCGGTATAAAACGGATTGCTGTTCTGTTTGATATTGTA
>CACYDD010000041.1 GCA_902773065.1 uncultured Ruminococcus sp.
GCGTCTTTGATGACGTTGTAAACGAATTGGCGCCGAAATTTGAAGAAGCAGACGGGCTGGTTGTTGCAACGCCTGTTTATTATGCGTCAGCCAATGCAACACTGGTTGCCTGTCTTGACAGACTGTTTTACAGCACCGGCTTCGACAAAACCATGAAGGTTGGCGCAAGTGTCGTTGTCGCCCGACGCGGCGGCTGTTCGGCCGCTTTCGACGAGCTGAACAAATACTTCACGATCAGCGGTATGCCCATCGCTTCGAGCCAATATTGGAACAGTGTACACGGCAGAGAAAAAGGGCAGGCCGAGCAGGATCTGGAAGGACTTCAGACCATGCGCGTTCTCGCACGTAATATGACCTTTTTGATGAAATCCATTGCGCTCGGAAAAGAGAAGTTCGGTCTGCCGGAAAAAGAAACATGGCAGCCGACGCATTTTATCCGGTAAAAAAACAGGTACTTGTGAGCGTATGGATTTCAAAAGAGAAATCACATTCTGATGTTGTGGAGGAGATTGATAATGATCATACACGAGTTTGGAAATTCCTTGGCTGATATTGTTCTTGTCCAGCCGGTTGATCAACACGATCTTGCCTCGATTGAAAATGAAATAAAGATCATCGCTGAGAATACAGATGATGAATTCAGACTGATTGCTGTCGAAATTGACCATTGGAATGTTGACCTGTCTCCCTGGCAAGTCCCCGCCGTATTCGGCAAAGAGAATTTCGGAGGCGGTGCGGAGCATACGCTTGCCAAAATCAAGGCACTTTGTTCAGACGAAAGCAAGACATATCTTATCGGCGGATATTCTTTGGCAGGACTCTTTGCACTGTGGGCTGCCTATCAGACAGACCTGTTCAAAGGCGTTGCTGCGGCCTCTCCCTCTGTTTGGTTTCCCGGATTTTTGGATTATATGAAAGAACATGAAATTCAAAGCCGCATGGTTTACCTCAGCCTTGGAGATAAAGAGGAAAAGACACGTAATCAAGTGATGGCAACTGTAGGGGAAAGAATCCGTAAGGCTTATCAGTGCCTGAACGAACAAGGTATCACTTGCACTCTTGCATGGAACGAAGGAAATCATTTCAAAGATGCCGATATCAGAACGGCAAAAGCATTTGCTTGGGCAATGACCGAAATAATACATATAAAGAAAAACTGCCGTCCATGAGGTGAGCAAAAAACTCACATCTCACGGGGCAGTTTTTTATCAGTTGGACTGATAAACAGGTATTGTATTTATCAATCCACCTGAAGGTGCGGTGCATCGGCAACATTATCAACTGATACAAGAACCAGTTCATTGGTATCAAACTTACCGAACAGCTTCAGCCGTGATATGCCACTTGGGTCTGTTCTGTCAATTAAAAAAAATTTAAACGATGCGAATATTGTATTTTTTGAGCCAATAATTAACCTGTAAGAGGTAAGCAATGGTCTGAGGAGTGGTCATCAGTTGTCCGTACCAAGGCTGTGGATTGTTTTGTGCGTTCAATAATCCCGCAGCCTTGTCGCGTCGGACGATTTGCCAAATCGGCGCGGCAGTATCCCATACCAGTTCATCAAGCAGCTTAGAAACAGCGGCCAAATAACTTGGATTGTGTGTTTTGGGGTAAGGGCTTTTCTTGCGCCATAAGATTTCCTCCGGAAGATACCCCTTCATTGCCTCACGCAACAATCCCTTTTCGTAATGGCGATAATCCTTGAATTCCCAAGGCACCCCGTAAAGATACTCCGCAATCCGATAATCGCAGAATGGCACACGAACTTCCAACCCGTTGTACATACTCATGCGGTCCTTTCTGTCAGATAAGGATGGATAAAAAATTCACACTCATACTGCTGTTGATTTACGATGTCTAAAGGTCTATTATATTTTTCAGATAAAAATAAAGAGGAAAAAATATGATAAACCAACACGAGACGACATGTCCGATATGCGGAGGCAAGCTGAAATACTATGACACCGTAAAGCGAATGGTCAAAGGAGAGTACGGTAAGAAAAAGTATATTTATCTTAGCAGCTATAAATGAGCATAAAAGAGGCACATTCGTCAAACTGCACAAATGACGATTAAGCGACCATAGCCAAAAGGGCAGACTTCTCCCCGCCATTTAGCGCAAAGTCAAAAATAAATGAA
>CACYDD010000042.1 GCA_902773065.1 uncultured Ruminococcus sp.
ACAAAAATCATTCTGATTACAGTCAGCGTGATATTTATCGTATTTCTGCTGGTATTGCCGCTGATTTCGATTATCGTCAATTCACTAAAACAGGGAATAGAGTTCTATTTCAGTGCACTTTCAACGGATTATGTTCTGTCCTCTCTGGGAGTCACACTCCTTGCAACAGTTATTGCAGTTGCTGTTAATACTGTATTTGGTGTTATTGCGGCATGGCTGCTGACAAAGTTTACTTTTAAGGGTCAGCACGTTCTTTCCACACTGATCGATATCCCGTTCTCGATTTCACCTGTTATTGCCGGACTTGCCTTTATCATGACCTTCGGACGGCTCGGCTGGGCGAACCCCATTCTCGAATCGATCAATGATGCACTTGGAACAGATATCCAGATCGTGTTTGCGATCCCCGGTGTTGTTCTGGCTACCATATTTGTTACATTTCCGTTCGTTTCAAGAGAAATCGTACCTGTGCTGAATGCAGAGGGCAGAGATGAAGAAGAGGCAGCAGCCCTGATGGGGGCAAAGGGTCTTACGATATTCAGAAGAGTGACTTTTCCGCATATCAAATGGGCACTGCTTTACGGTGTGATTCTTTGTACGGCAAGAGCTCTCGGAGAATTCGGTGCGGTAAGCGCACTTTCTAAAACAAGAGGTAAAACCTTTACACTTCCGCTCGAGATCGATGCTCTTTATATGTCAGGTTCGGCAGATTCAATTACAGCAGCATTTGCGGCCTCATCACTTCTTGTGGTCATTGCGCTTGTGGTACTCGTTGCAAGAAATATTCTTGAATTCGGTGTACTGAACAAGAAAAAGAAAGGTAAAGACAGGTGATAATTTATGTATGTTGAGCTGAAAAATATCAATAAATATTATGGTAATTTCAAGGCAAGCGATAATGTCAACTTTGGTATTGAACAGGGGAAGCTTGTGGCACTCCTTGGTCCCAGCGGCAGCGGTAAAACAACCATTCTGCGAATGATCGCCGGTCTTGAACATCCCGATGAGGGTGAAATTCTGATCGACGGCAAGGTCGTTAATAATATACCTGCTTCCAAAAGAGGAATCGGGTTTGTATTCCAGAGCTATGCGCTGTTCAAATATATGACGGTGTTTGATAATGTTGCGTTTGGTCTGGAGGTACAGAAAGTACCGAAAAATGAGATCAAGGAAAGAGTACATGAGCTGATCGAGCTGGTAGGACTCAAAGGTCTTGAGAAGCGTTATCCGAACCAGCTTTCAGGCGGTCAGCGTCAGCGTGTTGCTTTTGCAAGAGCATTGGCACCGAACCCGAAGCTCCTGCTTCTTGACGAACCCTTTGCCGCAATCGATGCAAAGATCAGACAGGAACTCAGAAGCTGGCTGAAAGAAATGATCGAAAAGCTCGGTATTACCAGTATTTTTGTAACCCATGACCAGGACGAGGCAATCGAAGTTTCCGACCAGATCATTATTACAAACAAGGGCAGAATCGAGCAGATCGGCACACCGCTGGAGGTTTATCAGAATCCCGAAACGGCATTCTCGGCATCCTTCTTTGGTCATCCGTCTGAGCTTCCCGATTATACTGTATTCCATAACTTTGAGAAGAAAGAGAATATCGACAAGGCATTTGTTCGTCCTGAATTTATCAAAGTTACCAAGAAGAGTGAAGATCAGTTCTATAAACATTCCGCAGTAGAGGGTGTCGTGGAGCAGACTTTCTTCCGAGGTGACAATATCGAGCTTTTGATTCGTGTGAATGATATACTGGTTACGGCACGCAGACAGCTTGATGAAGGCGTGATTGAGATTGGTGAAAAGGTAGATGTATTTGTATATCGTATCTTTGTCACATCGGGCGAAAAAGCATATCTGCTGAAAAATACCTCCATTCGTGAGGAATCGGTTGTTATCTGAGTACAACAAAATACAATATATTTGTTTTATCTGCTTGTTGAAAAAAGCTTGGACTCAAAAAGAATTTTATGGAAATACCCCTTTACAAGTCGGGAATAATATGATATAATCATAACCGTTGAGCCCGTTCCCGGTCTTGGGGAGAAGCCCTTTTTGGGAGTCCACAGCCCTTGACTGAGATCGTATCGGTTTACCGGTAGTGGGCAGGCAAAAATTTCAGTAAAGGTGGATAACACAATGCTTAAAGAAGAAAAGGATGCTATCATCAAAGAGTATGCGATCCATGAGGGCGATACAGGTTCTCCTGAGGTTCAGATTGCAATTCTGACAAAGAGAATTGCTGACCTGACAGAGCACCTCAAAACTCATAAGAAGGATCACCACTCAAGAAGAGGTCTTTTTAAGATGATCGGTCAGAGAAGAAGCCTTCTCAACTATCTTATCAAGGTAGATATCGAA
>CACYDD010000043.1 GCA_902773065.1 uncultured Ruminococcus sp.
GTGTTCAATATGCTGCTGCAGATACTGGACGAAGGCAGGCTGACAGATTCTCAGGGCAGACACGTTAATTTCAGGAATACCGTCATTATCATGACTTCCAATGTGGGTGCAAGACTGATTACAGAAAAGCAGAAAAGTCTCGGGTTTTTCGGCGAGGAGGAAACAGCAGATAAAAACGAGGAAGAAACAAGACAGGCAGTTCTTAGCGAACTGAAACAGCTTTTTAAGCCGGAATTTCTCAACCGTGTTGATGATATCATCGTATTTAATAAGCTGACCGAAGAGGATATTAAAAATATTGCGAAAAATCTTCTTTCGGGACTTTCCGACAGACTTGGCGAACTGGATATCAATGCCGAATTTACAGATGAAGCTGTTGCGGCAGTTGCCAAAGCAGGCTTTGATGAGCTTTACGGCGCACGTCCGCTGAAAAGAGCCATTCAGACAAAAATTGAAGATGCGATTTCCGAGAAAATGCTGGAAGGTTCGGTAAAGAGCGGTGATACCGTAACAGTCGGTTACAAAGACGAAAAATTCACTTTTGAAACATAAAGGGTGAAAGTGGTCAGGATTCAGGATTCAGGAATGTCAGGGTGAGCTTTTGACAAAAAATAAAATGATCAGAACCATTATTCTACAATCATTTTCTACCACACAAGCATAAAAAACCCCATACCTTTGGGTCTCACCGCACCAAAGGCATGGGGATTTTAGTGTAAGATTATTTTTAATGATTGTGTATAATTTTTCTGGGACTTTATGACGTGGGGATAAAATAATGGTTATTCAATAAATTAGAGCGCGAAATAGGGTCCGGTGGCTCACCGGCAGCTTCTTCTGCGGCTAAATCCAATTCTCTCATTTTCATGATTTCATCTTTTGACATAGTTAACCCTCCAATTAAGCTTATTATATCACTTTCAATATTTTTTTCAATTAGATTTCTAAAAAAATCAGCGGTTTTAATATTTTATTCATATTATTAGTTTATAATCAATGAGGATGAAGAAAATGGAAATTGTATATATAAAATATGAGGAGGTAATATTATGAATTTCAGAGTAGGACACGGCTATGATGTACACAGGTACGCGGCAGGAAGAAAGCTGATTCTCGGCGGTGTGGATATCCCGTTCGGGAAGGGTCTTGTCGGTCACAGTGACGCAGATGTTCTGGTTCATGCCATTATAGATTCGCTTCTCGGGGCGGCTGCACTGGGAGATATCGGCGTATTTTTTCCCGATAATGACGAACGTTTTGAGGGTGCGGACAGTATCAAGCTGCTTGAATATGTCTGCGATTTAATTAAGCAGAACGGTTACGAAATCTCAAATATTGATGCAACCGTTATTGCACAAGCACCGAAGCTGCGCCCGTATATCACTGAAATGCGTACAAAAATTGCAGCAGCCATGGGCGTGGATATTTCCGCTGTCAGCGTAAAGGCTACCACCGAGGAAAGACTTGGCTTTACAGGACATTTAGAGGGTGTTGCGGCACATTGCGTTTCATTGATTGCTAAGAACTGATTTAGAGACTAGGGATTAGGGGCTAGGATTCAGGGGTTAAAGTTATTCCTGAATTCAAAGTTCTTAATCCTAAATCCTAAATCCTAAATCCTGTTTATTTGAGGTGATTGTTTGCTTAATGTATCACATCTGACGAAAAAATATCATCGGTTTGTCGCTGATGATAATCTGACATTTACGGTCAATGACGGAGAAACAGCTGTGTTGGCAGGACCGAACGGTGCAGGTAAATCAACGGCGATCAAATGTATTGCAGGTCTGCTGCGTTTTGAGGGCGAAATTGAAATCTGCGGATTTAAAAATAAAAGTATCGAAGCAAAGCAGATTCTCGGCTATGTACCCGAGATCCCTGCACCGTTTGAACTTCTCACGGTATGGGAGCATATGGAATTTATTGCTCGTGCCTATAAGCTTGAAAACTGGGAGGACAGGGCAAAGGAACTGATGCACCGTCTGGAACTGGAGGATAAGAGGGATAAGCTCGGGAAGGAGCTTTCCAAGGGTATGCAGCAGAAAATCAGTATCTGCTGTGCATTGCTGACTGAACCAAAGGTCGTATTGTTTGACGAGCCGCTGGTAGGTCTTGACCCTCATGCGATAAAAGAACTGAAATTGATGCTAAATGAAATGAAGGCAAAGGGTACAACTGTTATTATCTCTACTCATATGCTGGAAAGCGTTGAGGATGTGTGGGACAGAGTGTTTATCATGATGAATGGCAGAATTGAGGCCGAACGTACTCGCAAACAGGTGGAAGAAAGCGGAGAAAATCTTGAGGAACTTTTCTTTGACATCACGGAGAAAAAGTAGTGGTTAGATTTTATTGTTGTAAAAATGCTATTTCGGCGGAAACAGTTTCATCAGAAAAACTATCGTAGGAATACAGCATAAAGCCGTCTGCACCGATTTTGCGGAGATAGTTGATTTGTGATTGAATATTGTCATCCTTTTCCAGCCATGTACCCGAATCGGCATCCGTGCCGACTTTATAGAGGGCAAGTCCGATATAGAGTTTGATATCCTTGTTTTCTGTAAGGTTTTTCCAGTTATCCGCAGCTGTCTGGAAGGGCAGAGTCGGGTGTGATTCGCTGACATAGAGCTGAGGGCAGATATAATCCGCATAACCATAAAAGCTGCACCATACGGATGGGTCTGCGCCGATTTTCAGATTGTTGTCAATATTGCACTGCGGTGATATTCCGAAAACACAGTCAGCTTTTTCATTGTGAACGGCGGAGCAGATTCCCGAAACAAGTGTATTGATATTTTCAATGCGCCATTCCTTCTGGCTGAGAGGAAGTGCAGTGGTTTTGCAGTATGTGTTATATTCTGTTTTGTCTGGGGAAAGATTTTCGGGGTAAAAGTAATCGTCGATCTGTATGCCGTCAATGTCATAATTTCTGACGATCTCACGCACACCGTCAATAATCAGTTTGCGTACTTCGGGATAGGCAGGGTTGAGGTAAATGCTGTTGCCGCTTTGAAAAGTATAACGGTCGTTCTTGCTGTTGTCATCGTTTTTCCATTTCATGTAAGGGTTGTTTTCGGAGAGAGCAGAGGGGGTTTCATTTAATCTGACTCTTAGCGGATTGATCCACGCATGAAGTCTGAGATTATATTTTTTAGCGGTTTCAATCGCAATGGCAAGCGGATCATAAGAAAGTTCTTTGCCCTGTGTTCCGCTGATGATATGTGAAGTCGGGAAAATTTCGGAATCGTAAAGTGCATCACAAAACGGACGCACCTGTAAAATAACAGTGTTTGCGCCGATATCGGAAATGTCTTTCATGATTTTGTTGATTCTGCTGCGAAAGGCTTTTTCGCTTCTGTCTGTTCCGCTCATGTCAAGACTCATATACGGAACCCAAATGCCGAACATTTCTTTATCTGGTTCTTCTTTTTCGGTGCTTTGTTCCGAACTGCTTTCGGAAGGTGTTTTCGTTGACTCAGCCGATTCAGGTTCAGAGATTGCAGTGCTTGTTTCTGTTTGGATGTTGGTTTCATCATTTTGCGTAAAGGAAAGAACCCAGACACATACTACAAGCATCACAGCAGACAGGAAATAGGGCAAAATACTTTTTACATACTTTTTCATCATATCACAACCCTGATTTTATTTCTATAAAATATATCATCAGAGGAAACAGTTTATTCATTCAAAAGCTCGTTGAAAGATAGAAGTGTAAATGAACTTTAAAACTGAAAACCTGATTAGGAATTCATTATGAATTGTGAATTGTGCATTATACAAGGAGGAAGATATGGAACTAAAGGATATTCTTAAAATTTTATTGGTAATTTATCTGGTTGCTGCCAACATAGCGGCGGTAGCAATTACTATACATGACAAAAGAGCCGCAATGAAGCACCAAAGGAGAGTCCCCGAAAGAACTCTCCTGATTGCTGCGACACTGAGTGGTTGTGTTCCGATGTATATTACCATGCGGATTATACATCACAAAACTAAGCACCCGAAATTTATGCTGGGGATTCCTGCAATTTTTGTGGTGGAAGTGATTGCGGTAATTGTAACCGCACTGATCATCAACGGAAATGCCGCCGGTGCGTGATCGTTGGCACTCCGCAAAATATCATTGACAGCGGAGGCACTCCGCTCACATCAGAAACGCTTTCAGGTTGTCAATATGACGTTCTTCGTTTTTGATGAATTTTCCGGCATAATCCGTAATATTGTCTGAAGCATTCTTGCAGGCACCGATATGCTTTGTGAGGTCGATAATTCCCATAGTTGTGCCGTTGATCATCATTTCGGCAATGTGGTCTGAGGAAACATCATTCAGCGTATTAAGCTGAATCGAGCCCCACATGGCTGCCTTGGAAAACATACTGTTTTCCTCCGGCACAATGCCGCCGCTGATGAGTGTGCGTTCGGTCTGTGATTTGGCTTTGGAATAGTCGTTGTACTGTTCTTCCAACTCATTTTTGAGCTGTGTTTCTTTTGTCTTCGGCAGTACCGTTTTAATGGCTTCCATGCCTGTTTCGGAAAGCTTGTAGATTCCGCCAAGAAGATTTTTATCATCATTATTCATACAAGAAAACTCCCTTTTTTAATTTGAATAGTGTTGTGATAACAGTATTGGCGTTATTTTTTATATTTATACAATTTTTAGAGTAGGTGATTTAATTATGTCAGAAATTACAAAGGAAAAAATTGAAAAAACAATGGCGGCACTGCGTAAGAATAATATGCAGGCATATTACGCCGAAACAAAGAAACAGGCAAAGGAAATTGTCTGTTCACTGCTGGAAAAGGGCAGTACCGTAACGCATGGAGGAAGTGTTACATTGTCACAAATCGGAATGGCGGAGGTGCTGAAAAGCGGTGATTATGTCTACCTTGACCGCTCCGTCGAAGGGCTGACAAGAGAACAGGTAGAGGAAGTGTACAGAAAGTCATTTTTTGCTGATACTTATCTTACCAGTGCCAATGCCATAACTGAAAACGGTGAATTGTATAACGTAGACGGTAATTCCAACCGAGTTGCTGCGATTTTGTATGGGCCGAAAAGTGTCATTGTCATA
>CACYDD010000044.1 GCA_902773065.1 uncultured Ruminococcus sp.
GAAAGAGAATGGATAGATTATTATCAGTCTTATGTCAAAACATATCTGGAACGTGATGTAAATAAGCTGATAAAGGCAAGCAATCACCTGACCTTTGTGAAATTTATGACTGCTGTCGCTGCAAGAACAGGGCAGATAGTCAATTATGCAAGTATTGCCGATCAGGTAGGAGTATCTGAGGTCACTATCAAGGAATGGGTCTCTATACTCGAAAAAAGCGGTATTGTATATATTCTCAAGCCTTATACATCAAGCGTTTTGAAACGTGCTATCAAATCGCCAAAGCTGTATTTCAGAGATACGGGGCTGTGCAGCTATCTGACACGCTGGCTAACTCCTGACACGCTCAAAAACGGAGCTATGGCAGGCGCTATGTTTGAGACCTTTGTAATTAACGAGATACTCAAATCATACACAAATGAGGGACTTGATTATGATTTTGATGTGTTCTTTTATAACGGCAAGGATAAGAAAAAACGCAGCGTAAACGGAGTGACTGAGGAAGTTGACGGCGAGATAGACCTTATTATACAGGAAGGCGAGATACTTCACCCTGTTGAGATAAAAATGTCCACCATGCCAAAAGCTATTATGGCATCAGAATTTGATGTACTGGACGGTATTCCCGACAAAAAACGAGGTATGGGTGCTATTATATGTCTTATCGACAGAAAGCTGTATCTTCGTGACAACTTAGTGGCGCTGCCGCTGTGGTATATATAGAATTAGGGGGCTGTGCAATATAATGCACAGCCCCCTTAGTATGTATACTATTCTATTATTTCGATAAGTCCCAAAAGATCTTCAACAGCTTTTTCAAGCATATCAAGCATGGTATGATAATTAAGACTATAATATACAGCAATGCTACGAATGCTAGTACCTGTTAAGAGCATATAAAGCATCTGCTTCTGAGCTATTGGTAAGTGGTTCATTGCTACAATTACAAGATTCTCTCTTCTCTTCTGTTCCATTAACTCGATGAAATCGATGATGGTCGCTGCTCTTATGTCGTCACAAACACAAGCTTCAAAGCGGTACTCGCGATGATATCTTTCGCGCTCCTCAAGTCTATGTTCGGCATTTTCGATCTCATCAAGCGCATGAGACAACTTGTTGTCAACCTCAACTGTCAATCTTGTGCCGTTCGAAAATATGTATACTTTTCTCATGGTGACCTCCTTCTGTAAACCAAGAAGGAGGTTTCCGTGCATCACAAAAGACCATAGGAATAGATCAGAAAGTGCGAAAGGAACTAGACTCCTTCTCAGCCTTCCCGACCTCCGCAGGCCGTTGGCAAATATAATTCAAAGGGTAACGGCGAAATATGAGCTCTATATCGTTACTCTGTTTTGTTATTAAGAATTATAACACAAGCACAGGCATCACCTCTTAATGATAACATTTCTTATTTTTTTTAAAATGTCAACACACCACCCACTTTTGAAGTGGCTTTTTAAAATATTCAACATTTTTATATGAGCGCTATATCGTTTATTTGTCAATTATACACAATAAGCCCTTACTTTGCGTGTATATATATTAGAATATCTATAGCGTAGCCGCATTATTTTCTAAGATAATATTGACACTAATATATAAATGTGATAATATATTTGTAGAAAAAAATGCGGCAATCCGCAGAACAGTCGAAAGGAATATAAATATGATTGAGCGACAGAAATATCTCAGTATGTTGACCAGTAAGAAAGATAACAGTCACTTAAAGGTTATCTCTGGTATAAGACGATGTGGGAAGACGTATCTTTTGTTTGAAATATATCATAAATATCTTAACTCTGTTGGAGTTGATGATGCTCATATTATAGAGGTGGCTCTTGATGATGATAAGAATAGTTTATACCGAGATCCATCAAATCTTGAGGATTTTATAAGAAAACAAATAACAGGTGATAAAAAAGAATTCTACGTCTTCATTGATGATATCAATATGGTAAAATATATTTACAATTACAATCTGAATAGTTTTGTTATTGTTTTGCAAAACCTTATGAGAATAAAAAACGCCGATATCTATGTAACCGGCACAAATGAAA
>CACYDD010000045.1 GCA_902773065.1 uncultured Ruminococcus sp.
AATATATTTGTGAGAATGTTCACATTTAACAATATTGCTATTGACATTTTATTAAAATGTGTGTTACAATAAGCTTGCACTTAAAGTAGCACACAATTTAATAAAATTGATGCTGAAGTTAGTTAGTTATGCGCCAGTAGCTCAGCCGGATAGAGTGACTGGCTACGAACCAGTAGGTCGGGGGTTCGAGTCCCTCCCGGCGCGCTGAAAAAGATCTGAATTCAAATGAGTTCAGGTCTTTTTTTGTTAAGGCGCGGGAAAAAATCAATTAATGATTAAAGCTTGAACGCGAATTGACAGCGGAGGCACTCCGCCTGAATTCAAATGAGTTCAGGTCTTTTTTGTTGTACACGAAAAAGGTTTATGAATAGCTGAAAAATATTTTTTATTTTCTGTAACTATTTGCCGGTCAGTAGATTATATCAGTAAAGGAGGTCATCATTATGAAACTTAAAAAATTAATTTGTACAATGACAATCATTTCTTTACTGACAGCAGCAGGTTGTTCTACGGGTGATTCTGTTACTTCGGGAGATGTTAAGAATGAAACATCAGCACCGATCACCGCCGCGGACAGTGGGGGAGAGACAAACACAACGGATAAGGCGGATGTCACAGAGGATGCAGCAACGGAAGGTGCAGCAGATGATGGGGATGCCATGGAGAACATTATGACCTTTGATGTTGCAGAGGAAGCAAAAACGGATCCTAAAAAAGCAACGGAGGGTATTGATACAGCAGCGACAGAAGAAACTGCACCTGAGTCTGAAATTGTGGAAATGCCTGAGGCAGGACAACTGACCGCAGGCGAATGGAACGATAATGATAACTGGGGCTTCTTTAGCAACCTTGTCAATTCAAAGAAAATATCATTTCCGAGTTTTGGAATTGACCCGAGATACCGTACGGCTGTAACTGTCAAAAATGATGACGGAACAGCACTTGTCAATGCAAAGGCACGACTGCTTGATGCCGGCGGTAAGGTACTCTGGAGCGGCGTGACGGACAAAAAGGGCAGGGTTTATCTTTTCGCGTCGGGTGACAGCGAGGCGGTTTCCGTTGAAATAGAAAGCGGAGGAAAAAAACAGAGCTTTGAGCTGAAAACTGCCGCCACTAACACACAAGGTGAAAAACAGACTGCCGCAAATGAGCTGGAAGTAACCTTCAGCGGAGAAAATAAACTTCACAAGAAAACCGATATAATGTTCATTGTTGATGCGACAGGTTCAATGTCGGACGAAATGATGTTCCTGCAAAGTGAGTTCACCGCGATCACCAAAGAGATCGGCACAGATAATACAAGATATTCTGTGAATTTCTACCGTGACGAGGGCGACGATTATGTAACGAAGTGCTATGATTTCACAAATGATATCGGAGATCTTCAGAAAAAGCTGAACAGCGAAACAGCCGACGGCGGCGGAGATACACCTGAAGCAGTTGCCGAAATATTGCAGGAAACCATGACAAAAAGCAGCTGGGATGAGGATTCCGTAAAGCTTGCCTTTATCATTTTTGATGCACCGCCTCATGAGGGCACAGAAGAAACCATTCTCGCTGCCGCTAAAACAGCTGCAGAAAAAGGAATCCGTATTATTCCTGTTGTGTCTTCCAACAGTGAAAGAGATACTGAACTGTTTGGCCGTGCGCTTGCCATTACAACAGGCGGAACCTATGTTTTCCTTACAGATGATTCGGGAATCGGCGATTCTCATCTTGAACCGATCATCGGTGATTATAAAGTTGAAAAACTCTATGATATCATTATCAGAGTCATTAATGATTATAAGCAGTAATACTATTTTATTCCTCTTTTCTGATAATAGTCAACATGAAATAAATTTTTCCCGAAGTGCGGCTGGTTCAGCACTTCGGGAAGCTTTTTTCAATTTATGATCAAATAGTTTTTACTGTCGCATATCGTTGATAATTTGCTGAATATGGGCAATTTTTAGATCGGAAAGTCCTGATATTTCAAGATACTTTTTATTGTCGAGCCCGAGAAGGTAATCGGTGCTGACCGAAAAATACTCCGAAATTTTCACAAGCATATCAATTGACGGCTGGATATTGTCATTTTCCCAATTTGATACTGCCTGCTTTGACACTGACAGATTTTTTGCAAGTTCTACCTGGGTAATATTTCTATCTGTACGAAGTTGTTTAATTCGTTCGCTAAGCATTGTAATTCCTCCGTGTCAATTATTACAATACCATTGTATAAAAGATTCTTGACATTTCTGGAATACTATAGTATATTAATGGTGGACAGAAATCATAATTCAATACTTGTTATGCAAACCTTTTCATAATTATGTCAGGAAGGCTTTCATTCTGAAGACAGACAACTAAAAGCAGCTTCATATAATGTTTGAATGGGAAAGGTAGAATTTACCCTTTCTTTAATTTAACGGTGACAAGTTCGGGGGAGTTGTTGATGCGGAAGGGGATGACACTTTGTCCTAAACCGCGGCTGACGACCATGGTCATGCTGCCTTCTGTTTGCATACCTTCGGCGTGTCGGGGAAACAAACCTTCGCCGGGTGCATAAAATGCCCCGAAAAACGGCAGACGGAACTGTCCGCCGTGGGCGTGACCGGACAGAACGAGATCAACATTTGTTTCTAGGTAAGTATCGAAAATTTCGGGACGGTGAGATAGCAGGAGTGTATATTTGTTACTGTCGTTCAGCTCGCAGATCATTTGTTTCATTACTTCGCTGTTTTCAGCAGCATTTTTTTCCGGATCAATAAAGTCAGGATCATCAATGCCGATAATCTGAATGGTATCTCCGTTATAGCTGATTTCTTCAGCAGCATTCCGCAGAATATGCACACCAAGACGGTTGAAATTTTCTGTTAACTTCTCAAGAGCATGGGGGATTCTGCTTTCGTGGTTGCCGGTGATGTAGTAGGTGGGGGCAATTCTGACAAGCTGTTCTGTCAGGCTTACCGAAATATCGACATGAGTGTGCCGGGAATCGATATAATCTCCTGTCAG
>CACYDD010000046.1 GCA_902773065.1 uncultured Ruminococcus sp.
CTGACAAACACGATCAGCACGCTGACATTCATATATTTCAGAAACAGTGACCTTCCCGAAAACAGCTTATTCTTTCGTTTCAAACTTATAACCTACTCCCCATACGGTTTTGAGAGCCCATTTGTCCGAAACGCCCTCCAGTTTTTCTCTCAGCCGTTTGATATGTACATCAACGGTTCTGGAATCGCCGTAATAATCAAAGCCCCAGACCTCGTCCAGCAGCTGATCCCGGGTAAATACCCGGTTGGGGTTGCTTGCCATGTGGAAGATCAGCTCCATTTCCTTGGGAGGGGTGTCGATCTGTTCGCCCCGTACCCGCAGCTCATAGTTGGTGAGATTGATCACCAGCCCGTCATAGCGGACTTCCTTTTTCTTGTTTTCGGTCACATCCTCAACGGGATTATTATTGCCCATGCGCCGCAGCACCGCCTTGATCCGGGCAACGATCTCCTTTGTTTCAAAGGGCTTGACCACATAGTCGTCAGCCCCCAGCTCCAGTCCCAGCACCTTATCAAACACCTCACCCTTTGCGGTGAGCATGATAATGGGGCATTGGGAGGTTTTTCGGATCTCCCGGCAGACCTGCCAGCCGTCCAGCACGGGCAGCATAATATCCAGCATGATCAGATCGGGCTTTTCGGTCTTGAATTTTGTAATGGCCTGGCCGCCGTCATTGGCGATCACCACGTCATAGCCTTCTTTTTCAATATACAGCCGCAGAAGCTCGCAGATATTGATGTCGTCATCCACCACAAGAATTTTTCCCATACTCATTCTATATCACCCTCATCAATTTGGCGGGTGCAGCGATACACCACGCCTATTTTATCCATTATACCACAAATCCGCAGCGTTTGTATATAAAAATTTAAAATTTATTCATAATTTTTTCATGATGGCTGCGGATTTCAACACCCCTGCAAAAAAAACGGCCATCCACAGGGGATGGCCGACGGTCAGCATACTTTTTTCCAAAAGAGAACTGCTGACGAAGAGGATTGATACTTACGTTACCTATGCTGCGTTCATAGGTCTGTATTTTCTTGCTCATGAGGTTAAAAATTACATTCATCATCAGTTTCTGTCAATTCTGCCCAACGAGCCGATAGCAATTTTGCATAGTCAAGATAGAATAAACCGTAACATCCTAAAGAATAACCGTCATTTACTTCGATCAGAACCGTATCTCCCTTGTCGGTCAAGCCGAAATCTATGGCATATCCCATAGGTGCCGATATAAAACGGCTGACGGCTTCATCTATTACGGCAGCATTGTAATGATAATGCCAATCACCTTTATACGGTCTTACATCAAGTATTTTTCCATATCTGACAAATACTCTCCATTCTGCCACAAAATTGATTACTTCACTGCACAGCACGTCGGTTTTCTCACCTTGACCGCCGCAGCCGATCAGATCTTTCGGAGATCTCACAACTATTCCGGTGAATTTTTTATCTTCAATCGGTTTCACAAAAACAGGCCATAATTCAGGGTGACAATTTATTATGTTGATATCAGATTTCCAGATCTTCCTTTTCAAAAAGTCCGCTAATTCGTCCGGATAATCCATTTCAGGGGTGATGATACGAAAATCGTTCAATCTTCTTCTTACTGTATCCACATAACCAACCACTACATCTTCTATTTTACTTTTTTTCAGTTCCTCATAAGTATGAAACAGTACAGTTTCAAATCCCATTTCATAAAAGCCTTGATAGGCACTAAAAAAATTATAATTATGCGGCAAAAGATCTTTGTTGGATTGTATATATGCTTTCAATGGTTTCACCTCTATATTTTATACCTCAATCTGACCAGCCACAAAAGCTTGCAATAGCTATTTTTCCGCACTCGGGGCAAATGACCGGTTCCTCCAGATTACCAATACTGCTGTCAAATCTGTCACAATACAGATCAATGTGATTCATTTTCTTTTTGCACACCGGACATAAATGCTTGAATTGATATACGATTTCTTTGGGTGAATAGAAATAATGAAAATCTTTTTCAACAGGCTTTACCAAGTCAAGACTGTATTCATTGTATATCTGGTGACAACATGGACATTGATACAAATGATAATTTATATCGACTTGCAGTTCCTTATCAGACAACAGCAGTTGTTTCCATTCCGCGCCGTATTTCCCGTTTTTTACAAGAATTGTCTGATGATTTTTTATCTCTTCATAAGCGGAATTTGATCCCAGGCGATAGTGTTCATACATAAAACCGCAATCGCATTTTACCATAACTGTTCTCCCCATTTTGTCACCTCCGACGGAAAA
>CACYDD010000047.1 GCA_902773065.1 uncultured Ruminococcus sp.
GAATATTCCTGCAAATGTCAAGCACTGGCACGGTGCCGCCCCCGATTCGTGGTTCTCACACCTTGCTGTTGAGATCGAGGGTGAGGACGGCAGTACAGAATGGTGTGAACCTGTTTCTGATGAAGATTACAATAAACTGAAATAACAAGGGGTGAGCATATGAAGAAAATATCGCTGATATTCTCCGCACTCATGCTTTGTCTGACGATGACCGCCTGTGGTTCAGGAGAGCCTGCCTCTGCTCCAAGTGTTGCCGAAAATGACAAGGCTGCTGTGCAGGGAAAGCTGAACAAGTCCGAAAACAAAACAGAAACCGTTGCATCGACTGATGATGATAAGCAGAGTGGAACAACAGAAGCACCGGCTGAAAAGCCGGAGGAACATACTTCTGACGGCACAAATATCCTTGTGGCATACTTTTCCTGTGACGGAGAGAATTACAATGTCGGCACGATTGAAAAGGGCAATACACAGATCATAGCGGAATATATCGCAGACGAGGTCGGTGCAGACAGCTTTCATATCGAAACTGTAACGCCCTATCCCGCGAGCTATCAGGAATGCTGTGACGTTGCAAAGCAGGAGCAGAATGACAATTCCCGTCCCGCTGTCAAGGGCAGCGTTGAAAATATGGAGCAGTATGACATTGTGTTCCTCGGCTATCCGATCTGGTGGGGTGATATGCCTATGGCGGTCTATACGTTTATCGAGAGCTATGACTTTTCCGACAAGGTGGTAATTCCGTTTAATACCCATGAGGGCAGCGGCGAATCGGGAACATATTATTCTATTCAGTCTGCTCTGCCAAACGCTCAGGTGCTTGACGGTATGGCGATTCAGGGCAAGACAGCTCAGGCATTCAACTCTGATACACAGCAGGCTGTGCGTGACTGGCTTGATGGACTGGGCTTTTGATATGAACGCAAAACCGAAAATCAAAACAGCCGCTGACATTCTGATGACAGCGGCATTGCCCGTATTGATGTGCTATTCTATTGTCGGAGAAAAGACACATGAGATTGTCGGAATTACGATGTTTGCTCTGTTTGTCCTGCACCATATTCTGAATTTCAGTTGGATGAAAAACCTGTTCAAAGGTAAGTATCCACCGAAGCGTATTGTCGGCACGATCATCAATACGGCGGTGCTGATATGTATGCTTGGTCTGATGTATAGCAGTCTTGTTATTTCAAAGCACGTTTTCACATTTCTGAACCTCGGAGGTACGATGATTGCAAGAACAATACATCTGCTCTGTGCCTATTGGGGACTTGTGCTGATGAGCGTTCATCTCGGTATGCACATCGGGCAGATTGCCTTGCGGTTAAAGCTGAAAAGCAGTAAGTTCCGACTCCCTATTCAGATTGCTTTCGGAGCAATAGCCGCCCTCGGTATTTATGAGTTCATAAAGCTAAAATTCGCCGATTATATGTTGGGCAAAGTTCAGTTTGTATTTATTGATACATCGGCTTCGGCTGTTCTTACAGCTTTGCGGTTTGCCTGTGTTATAGTGCTGTTTGCTGAGGTAGGATATTACCTAAATAGAATTATGTCAAAAACAATGGATTCAAATAATTGAAAACGGCTGAGAGATAAAATACTATCTCAGCCGTTTTCGTTTTGTGATATTGTCAATATCACTTGACACATTTAGCTCGAACAAAATTCAAGCGGCGAGAGCCGGCTCGTCATAGTAACGCTGTCTCTTTACAGCCGGAGGCAAACCGCCGTTAGATGTACAGATACGCCTGTTTGCCCAATAGCTCATATAATATCTCCAAAGCTTGATCTTTAATTCTTCCTTTGTGTAATTCTCCGGTTTATCATTGCGGCTGTAAAAAAGTTCTTCTTTCATTCTCGCCCACACGCTTTCGCATCTTGCATTATCACGGCATCTGCCTCCGTCACTGTTCATACTCTGTATTATACCGAACTTTTGTACTGTTTCTCGGTGCTGAGAGCTTGTGTACTGACTTCCTCTATCCGAATGAATTATGCAGCCCGAAATTTCGGGATATGATTTCTTTGCATTTTCCAATGTACGGCAGCACAGGATCGCTTTCATGTGATCTGTCATTGCAAGCCCCAGCGGCATCAGATCAAAGCAGTCAGATACAACAGGAACTGTCAGAAAATAACTTACACATCTCCGCTTGCCTGATTTGCCCTGTGCTTCGTTACACTCCCCTGAAATACGAAACATCCTGCGGTCGTGTGCCTTGCACAGAACAAATCATTCTGAGCGTATATGCACAACTTGTTTTCTGACAGTTCCTAACCCATACGAGCGGAATATCAGGAAAGATAGCGAAAGAGAAAAGCTGTTAAAGGAGATCCTGAAATATGAAGCTGTGCTTGAAGAATCTCTTGACGAACCCGAAGCGGAAGTGTTTGAAAAATACAGATCCGCAGTCGATAACGAAAACTGTTACAATGAATGTGACGGCTTTGTCAATGCCTTTCGGTTAGGAGTAAAACCGGCGATTGCGGTCTTTCAGGAGAATAAGTAGAAACAAAAGAACAGAAAATGAAATACACTCGGAGCGGAAGCTTCGGGTGTATTTTTCGTATGACGGGCATATCAATGCTCTGTGGTGGAAGTCCACCGAGGCGTAGTTACCGACGAACTCTATAGCGACTCCCAAGGTTTACATCGTGAGGTGTAGGCGAGAAGAAGGGATAGCGAAATCGTAGCCTGACGAACAGAAACCTGATACGAAGGCGTATTAAGTGGGTAAGTTGGCTAAAGGCAACGAAGCCCAAAAGGTAACCGTAACCTTAATGCGTAAATCAGGCAGGTAGACGAGGAAAGAGTATTGGTTTATCCCGTGAGGTCTCACAAGTGTGGTGGGAATAGTGA
>CACYDD010000048.1 GCA_902773065.1 uncultured Ruminococcus sp.
AACAGAGAAAAAGGACAACGATCCGGTTGAAATCGCGATCCCGGAAATCGCAGTCCCCGAGATCCTCGACACAAAGACCGAAGTCAAAAAGAAAGCGATTCAGGAGATCTCCTTCGAGGCGGAGAACTTCTCGGTTTACGGTGTCATCGGGACGGAGTTGATTACGGATATCACATTACCTGGAAGTGACGACATATATGAAGTTTCTGTAACCTATGGTTTGGATGCAAAGATACCGAAAGATGCAACTCTTGATGTCAAGGGCATAGACAAAAGCAGTGCTAAATATGAAAAAACAAAGGAAGAAATAATTGCTGCGAAGAAAGCGGAAGATGAAGATTTTCTTGAGTCTTCTTTCCGAATGACAGCATTGGATATTTCTATCCTTGACACTGACGGAAAGGTTGTTGAGCCTGCTGAAGGATCAGAGGTCAGTGTTTCTATTAAAATGAAAACTCTTCCGGGTGGAGCCAGTGAAGATGCTATCAACAAAACCTTGGAAGTACAGCATCTAAATGTCATCAGTGGAGAAACTGTAGTTGAGACGGTTGCTGGTACTGCTGATGTTAAGGTTTCAAACGGGAGTGCAATTGCAGAGTTTACACTTGATAGTTTTTCTACCTTTGCACTTACGTGGACAGATGGATCTGCAACGATTCACTGGGGAACAATTAATGACAATGGTATATTCGAAGAATTTGATGCTGCAAGTCTGGACACTTCTGTGGGAAGTATTGATTTAAGAGCATCTTACAGCGGCTACGAATATGCCGATGCGGTATATTATGTTTCTGAACCTGATTCTATTAATATTAATGTTGGAGAGGCTGTAGAAGGCCGTACATTCATTAATAATGTTATTACAAAAGAAAAAGACGGGGATGACTTTACGTGGACAGCTGAAGATACACGGCATGGAGCTGCAAAGCTTACAATTGCATCTGGGAGCCATATTTATGCGGTTTATCAGACACCCGATCCATTAAATCCGCATAATCCCACTCCATCGGGAAGTAATGATATCCCTACCCCAATAACAAACAAGCATGTCAGCCCCCAAAATGAGGATGGTACGTATACCATTAGCTTGGAAATTACTGGTAAGCAGGTAACAGAAACCCATCAGACAGGTGCAAATGTAGTACTTGTTTTTGATGATTCTGTAAGTATGCAAGAAGAGGTTGGTAATAAGACAAGACTCCAAGTGGCAAAAGAGGCCATGGAGACACTTGTTAGTACACTGAAACCCGGAACAAACGACATTCAAATGGCACTTGTCCATTTTGGGGTCAATGCCACAAAACATGAGTTTTCAGGAAGAAATTGGACGACTGAAGGAAGTGATATCACTGGTGCTGTTAATAGTTTGACTGGATCACAGTATGGGACGAACTGGCATCAGGCTCTTCAATATGCCTATGAGTTAGCTGCCGACCCGCCAGATAATGATCCCACGTATGTCATCTTCATTACCGATGGATGCCCGTCGGTTAACAGTTTCGACAATAACAGCGACAATCATGCTTCTGCCGGAACAACGAACACAACTGATCCGTGTTATGTAGGTGGCTATGCATACGCAAAAGCTATTGCGGGAACAAAAGGAACAAGTTACAGTACAACTGCTTCCTGGGACGTCAATGTTGGAAATTGGTGGTCTCCTCGTTACCAGCACTATGATGTTACAATTACGAAAACAGGTATTGGTGCCAGTTTATACGGTATTTATACAGGAACTGATAGTACCAACTTATTAAATACCTTGATTAATAGCTCAGGTGGCGTCAGCAGTATTACAGCCTCAAGCGAACAGGCAATTAATAGTGCATTTCAGAATATTGCATCAACAATTGTAAACAATCTCGGCGCTACCGGTGTCACAACAACTGACGGCGTGACAGAGCTTTCATCCGTGAGTGCTGACGGAATTAACGGAGCAGCGGGGGCATTTGAGTACTACCGTAGAGGCGGTAAAAATGCTGACGGGACCACTCCCAAATACAGTACGACAGCAAACGGAGGACTGGGTGAAACATGGACGGATGCGCCAGGTGCGATTTACAACGATGATGGCAGTGTCACTTGGGATCTTAGTTCAATTGGTGCAACGGAAGCGGATGTTACTTACGTAATACAATTTAAGGTATGGCCGAGTCAGAAGGCATATGATCTTATTGCTGACTTGAACAATGAGACTAAGAAAATTTCCGGTCAGGATGGTGATGTACTGTCACAGATTAACGTCACAGTAGATGGCACAGAGTATGCGTATGATAAAACAACCCAAAAATGGAATGACAGGTTAACAACAAATGAACTGCAAGAATTAATTGATGCCGGACCTGTTTCATATAGCCTGAAGACAAATACTAATCTTAATACATCATACACATTCAAGGGGCAAACCTATACAGATCCGATAACTGATTTCGAAAATGGTGACATGAGCCTGGTATCAAGTCAGTTGAAAGTCACTAAAGAATGGGATCATGATATCAATCCCAGAAATGAAGGAAGGGAAGTGCACTTTTATCTTCTTGTAGGAGAAAAGTATTATAACAAAGATGGTTCCTTGACAGAAACAGCTGGTTCTACGGCATATGATCTTAAGTCAGAAGCTATAATAGGAACAGATGAAGACGGCTCTGAAATAGTTACCGGGTGGACAGAAGATTCTGTTTATATTGCACCAGGATTCGCCGATATTTCCGGAACAACTGTGCAGGTAAAGGAATCGGGTCATGAGTATAAGCTGGTCGAACACATTATTGAAGGCGCTGATTACCAAAACTATAATTATGAGTTTTCCAGTCAGACAGTACGACCAATGGTCATCGGAAACGAAACGCAATATTTCGTACTGATTGACGATCATAATCCTTTACCCGATGGAAAGACAGCCTATACGTTCTCTGACTCGCCTGGTAAATCATACTATCAAACATTATCGGAAGATGGAAAAGGTACACTGAAAGGTACAAACCATAAAACGAGTGAGATCGATATTACAAAGAAGATAGATGAGAGTTCACTGACGGATAAGACAGAAGAGGAATTAAGCGCAGAAAAGTTTACGTATACCATTACCCTTACAATCCCTAAGGGGGATGAAGAATACGAGGAATCTGAAAAAGAAGGTATTGGGTACTACATTTACAGTCCAGATGATACGGGATGGAAATTACCTGAATATGACAGCACTGCCGAACCCAGTGCCAACTCCTTTAAGCCCTACGGTTATGAAGATAAAGATAAGTATAGTGGGGACCATATAAGGATCAAAGATGTTACGGAATGGACACACAACAATGCCGGACAGTTAACTGCAACGTTCGATGTCACTTTTAATAGAACACAGATTATCCGTTTGACAAACTTGCCGACAAACACTACATATAAAATCGTTGAATCGGCTGCAAATGGAAACACATTATTGTCAGAGGGATATACGGTTTCGGGAGTTGAAAATTCAAGCGGTATAACACCGACCCAGACAACGATTGCGAAAGATACCATATCCGGAACGATCTCAACATATGATGAGAGATATTACCATCAGTTTAGCAATAAGCTGAATGCGGTAGATGTCAATATTGCCGGCACAAAGCAGATCAGTGGATATGAATGGTCAGGTGAAAAATATCACTTTACTTTAACAACTACAGGAACCAATCCTGTTCCTGGTGGGTCAACCGGGAAAACTGCTTTTGACCTTTCAGCTAACAGCGGAAATGAGAAACAGACAGATACCTTTGGTCGACTGCGTTTCACTGGAACGGGTACTTATACGTACACTATTTCCGAAACGAATGCGAGCTCAATACAGGTGGTAAATGGCAAAGCAATTCAATTTGGTGATCCGGTAACAGTGACAATCGTTATCAAGAAAAATCTCGAAACAAATGTACTCTATGTCGATAGCGTAACAGGTTCAGGAGTAAGCTGGGATGCAGATTCTGCGACCGCAAATGCAACAATTACTAATACTGCCCCGACAACCGAAGTGAACGCCAAGAAAGCATGGTTGAATGCCGATGGTACGACTGCAACCGCACCAGACGGAGCAAAAGTGACATTTGCCCTCTATGCAGACAACACACCAACAGGAGACACTGTAGAACTTGACGGCATAATCGACGAAAATGGGGAAACCGCCGAGTGGGAAGCTTCATTCAATGGTTTACAGAAATACAAGGTTGTAGATGGCGGGTATCAGGAGATTATTTACACTATCGGTGAATCTGTAAAATGGCTCGGCTATGATCTTTTGATTCCTGATGGAGCACCAACACCGTATACAGTTACAAATGGAGGAACTCTCACAAACCAGCAGTCAACGCTCTGGGTACAGTTTAAGAAAACAGATATGACTGGAGATAAAGAAGGACATCGACTACCCGGTGCTGTATTTACCTTTAATGACGGAACAAAGGATATTACACTGACATCTGGTGACGATGGGATTATGTCTACTACACCAGCGGAAGGTGAAACAGCCGTTAATAAGTTTGAATTGGCGATCAGGGATAACGCCTATGCGATGACAGAGCTTCTTGCTCCTGATGGTTATAACCCTCTGGCGGATGTTGTGAACGTCTCTGTTTCTACAACGGGTGTTTCTGCTCAATTAGGAAATACAATGACAACATATGACTCCACTGGAAAAGGTACTGAAGACGATCCATATGTAGTGGTTATTACAAACAGCACAGGTGCGGTACTGCCGTACACCGGCGGCCCCGGAACATTCATTTATACATTAAGCGGAATCA
>CACYDD010000049.1 GCA_902773065.1 uncultured Ruminococcus sp.
AAAATCAAGTATGAGTATAACAAAATGATTAGGAGAAGCGGTTATCATGCTCCTGAAGGGTCATACACAGTCCAAGATAGATATGGAATTTGGCTATGTAAAGATTATATGCCTATCCAAAGGAAGAATGAATGGATAACTTCGAAAGGTTCAGAGTATACAAAGCTACATGCCTTCGTTAATTGCCAAGACCTAAAATTGACTGCAAACAGGGGATCTGTTGACAACACTCCTTCTGAAATTCTTCAGGATCTTAGGAATGCGATACGAGAAATATATGAGGACATTATTTCAGGAGATGAATGGAGTGATTTGGAGTGGCTTGAAACAGAGGTAGATTCTTTTAACACTGTAGAAAAAGAAAAAAGGGATTTTAAGAGACGTATCGATAAGGTTAACCGGGCAAAAATTGCTACATATGAAGGGATTAACTTGGTAGAGCCGCAACAGGAGAACGGTGTATTTGCCCTTTTTCTTCAATTGAGCAGTTATGATCCATCATTGTTCCCATTTACTATTGTCGACTATGATACGCATTCCGGCATAGATGTTATTGTTAAAGCGCAAGATAATATGCCAATTAAAACATCAAAACTATTTTATGTAGAGTTCAAAAAATATTTGGAGAAAGATTTTAACCACTCGTTTGAGAACTTACATAGTATCATATGCTGGGATATTAACCTAAAGGAAATAATGAATAACGCTGAGGTGAAGGACATAGCAAATAAGTGGCGAACACTCAAAATAATACAGCCAGAGGGTGAAGGTGACTATACAAGATACTATTTGGACTCTTTACGCGATAGCAGAAAAATAGAAGTATTTGTATTGAAGTATTACTTAGAGCAAAAACTTGGAATTACTTTTAAACCAAGGACTGAAGATTCAACAGTGTGATTTCATATAAACTGCCTGGTGTCTCCAACGCGCTTCTCCTGAAAGCCTACATGCCTGAAGTGAAGATATCTGTAGATGCCTCTTGCTGTTCCGGCGTGACACCGGAGAAGCATCTCGCAGCCCTTGAGACCATGCGTTCTTGCCAGATTCAGATCAGTAATGACCTGAGGTGACAAAGAAATCGGCTATCTTCGGGTATCTTCCGCCTATTCATTCAGGACTATCAAGTCAGGATCATAAATCCTGGCAGAGAGGAATCACATGTCCGCTGAAATCATAAAATTCGGAGAAAAACCACCCGAAGCTTCCAATCAGAAAAAGACCCCTGTGGATTATCAAAAAGAGCTGCAGGAAGTTATTGACACCGTCAGATCTGCAAAGAATAACCTTGGAAGAATAACACTTCATCTGGAGACAAAGATTCCTGATGCAGGTGCACTTGGTGAGGCTCTGGAAGCGCTGGATGATGCCATCGACATCATGGAAGACACCATCGATGAGATTGAGTGAAAACAGGTGGTACAAATATGGCTAACGAAGGCGGCGAATGGTTTAAGAGGGGCCTGGATTAGGACAATCCATACCGGATCTGTTCCTGGCATGAATTAACCAACTGGATCAATGAAGTAGGCTTCCGCCCCTCTTTGCCAACGAAGTTCCGGGCTTTTCCGCGGAGGAACACGTCTCTCCCCTCTTCTGGTGGAGGGGCAATCCTGAGCAGGATCCTTGGGTGTGGCGGGAGATTATTCCTGCGACCGGCGAAGTGGTATACGGGAAGCTCTTCAACAACAAGACCGGATTCATTTCCCGGGAATGGTTTCCCTACTTCGCAAATGCCCGACGGGACGGTTATGACTTCGATGCGGCGTGGGATGACGAATTGGTCAAGCGCCGCTATAAAGCGATTATGGATGTCTTTGAGGATAGCGGCATGTATCCTGGCTTCGAGCTTTCAGAAGACGAGATGAACCGGATACATGGCATTGATAAACAGAAAAGGTATGAACCCTGGTGATTGTAGCCAGTGATACACTCTCACAGCTGATTGTCCGGGATGTAAACAAATGAATTTGAGAACAACAGCTTCTGGACTTGATAGATAGGTCCGCATAATCATTTGAGAAGAGAGATGAACTGTGGCGGTATTATACAATTGTCAGGAG
>CACYDD010000050.1 GCA_902773065.1 uncultured Ruminococcus sp.
ATCCCCGGAAATATCAGGAAAATAGTTAACGGAGCGTTTTCCAACAATGACTCACTGAAACAAGTTACCTTCTCCGAGGGGCTGACAGAAATCGGTGATATTGCATTTTATCACTGTCACAATCTTGAATCTCCCGAACTTCCCGAATCGCTGAAGATCATAGGCACTCACGCTTTTGCTTACTGCGAAAAAATAACGGATATGAAACTGCCGAAAAACGTTGAGGAGATAGGGGAAAGCATTTTTGAGGGCACAAAGTATTTTGAGGATCTCCCCGAAGGACCGACCTATTTAAATGACGGCGATATACTTTTGTGCTTTAAAACAGGTATGGGTAATGCCGATGTGAATAAAATAACGGTACAAGACGGAACAAGAGTTGTTGCAGGGGGCGCACTCAGCCATTATGCAACGAAAATGTATAATGTAAAAACGATTGAATTTCCCGAATCCGTTGAATATATCGGAAAGTCCGTATGTAATATCTGCCCCGATCTGGAAACGGTTGTGTTCCCTGACGTACTGGAAGAAATTCCGAGCAATGCTCTCACGGATACACCTGTTAAGAATGTTAACATACCGAGTCAGCTGAAAAGTATCGGAAGTATGGCATTCTATAATTGTGAAAATATCAGCAGTATTGAACTGCCCGATACGATGAAAGAAATCGGTTCAAGTGCATTTCAGAACTGCTCAGGCATGACAAAGATCACGATTCCCGAAGGGGTAGAACAAATCGGAGAAAGTGCCTTTGAGGGCTGCGAAAAGCTTGTTTTGTATGTAAAGAAAGGCTCATATGCCGAAACATATGCAAAGGAATCTGATTTAAAATATGAAAACTATTGATTTCCGAACAGTAAGATATTATAATGATGGATAGTAGCAATGTATAATGTACATTAAAAAGGAGAGTGTACTTATGGTTAATAAAAGTAACATGATGAAAAAAATCGGGGCAGGTTTACTCAGTGCGGCAATGCTGGTGTCAGCAGCGGTCTTTGTTCCTGTACAGTCTGAAAGTGTTTTGAACACAGAGGTTCAGGCAGTGTCGGATGAAAAGGTTTACGGAGATTTTCATTACCAGGAGTGGAGCGGCGGTGTATGGATCACAAAATATACAGGCTCTGTTTCAAAGGTCGTGATACCCGAAAAAATTGACGAAAAAAAAGTGACTGATATTTATACCAAAGCTTTTGATAAGTGTACAAGCGTGACAGAAGTGACAATACCGTCAGGTGTTACGACGATTTACGAATATGCTTTTCAGGATTGTACTAATCTGAAAAAGGTAGATATTCCTGATTCGGTAAAATTTATACATGACTATGCTTTTCAGAATTGCACCAGTCTGACGGATATCACACTTCCGAAAAAACTTGATTATATTCCCAAGCGGACCTTTAAGAATTGTAAATCGCTTACCTCTATTAACATTCCCAGTACGGTGAGGTATATTGAGTGGGAGGCATTCAGAGGATGTAAGGAACTGACGAATGTCCAGTTTGAAGGCGGTTCACCCAAATTGGCTATCTATGCGTTTTTTGATTGTCCGAAGCTGAAAAGCGTGACAATTCCTTCGGGAGTAAAGCTCGTTGATGATTGGTCCTTGGGCTATTACATTGATAAGGTCATTACCCTGAAAGAAAGGGACAATCTGCAATTTGAACAATATCGGGTTGATACAGACTTTATTATCAGGAGTGAAGCAGGTACAGCGGCGGAAACATATGCCAAAGAATTTGGTTTTCAGTTTTTTGATATCAACAAAGGTGAGGTAACTTACAAACCACAAGCCATTCCGGCACGTGAAGTTACATTGAATACATACAGTTTTCATATGGATGCGGGTAAGACAAAACAGTTGACAGCCTATATCAATCCTGTCAACACAACGGATAAAACCGTAACATGGTCAAGCAGTGATACGCAGATCGTAACTGTAAAAAACGGACTGGTCACAGCAAAAAAGCCGGGTGCTGCACAGATTACGGCAACAACCGCCAATGGAAAGAAAGGAATTATCACTGTTTATGTAAACGGTACAACGATCGATGTTTCCTCTGTGAAAATCAACAAATCAAGTGCAACGGTTGTAAAGGGCAAAACACTGAAATTGTCTGCCTCCGTAACACCTTCCAATGCCTCGAACAAAATCATCACATGGTATAGCAGTAAGGAGGGAATTGCGACTGTTAATCTTAGTAACGGAACCGTCACTGCCAAAAAAGCAGGAACGACTGTTATCACTGCGAAGTCTTCCAATGGCAAGAAGGCAACCTGCACGGTGACAGTCAAAAATCCAACAGCGGCAAAAAGTGTCAAACTGAACAAAACAGCCATTACGCTTGGTAAAGGAAAGTCAGCGACGCTCAAAGCGACCGTTTCTCCGAGTAATACGACTGACAAAAAGGTTACATGGTCAACCTCGAACAAAAATATTGTCACAGTCAGCAATGGTAAGATCACAGCGAAAAAAGTCGGTACAGCCACGATCACGGTAAAAACAGTGAACGGTAAAACGGCAAAATGCAAAGTGACTGTCAAGAATCTGCCGACAAAGGTAAAGCTCAATAAAACCTCTGCTTCTCTCAAGGTGAAAAAGAGTCTTACACTGAAAGCAACCGTGACACCTACCAAGAATGTTATCAGCAGCATTACATGGTCAACTTCCAATAAGAAGATCGCAACTGTAAAAAACGGTAAAGTGACAGCATTGAAAGCAGGTACTGTTACAAAAAAAAAAAAAACGGCGAACGGAAAAACAGCAAAGTGTAAAATAACAGTTAAAAAATAATATAGGGAAAATCCTGAAAATCGTCAATGTGTTTTGTGCACATTGACGATTTTGATAAATTTTTGAAAATTAACTGTTCAAACTCCTGATTTATTAGTATTATTAAGATGGTAATTTAAAACAGAAGAGTGGAATTCATGGCAAAGCATGAGGACAAATCAGAGAAAAGCTTTTTATCAACGGCGGCAGGAAAGGCTGTGCTTGCCGGTGTTATCATTGCTGCGTTTGCAGGCGGTGTGATTACAGCAATGCTGATCAACTCCGGTCAGACAGAAACAGCCGGGGAAATCCGGAACAGTGCTGATGTCAGTCAGAAAGATGAATCAAAGAATGACAGTGCGGCAGCACAGGAGAATGGTGAATCGGAGGAAGATACAGGAACAGTGGAAGCACCGTTTAAAACCAGCGGTGATTTTAATTACAATGAGGTCGACGGCAAAGTAACGCTGCTAGAATATATTGGAAAGGATAAGGAAATCGAAATTCCCGATAAAATTGATGGCAAACCAGTGACAGAGATCGGATGGAGCTGTTTTGAGCCCATGGAAGGGAAAACGACAGTAGAAAAAGTAACGATTCCCAAGAGCGTAACCACAATCGACAGTTATGCCTTTGCCAATAATGCAAAGCTGAAAGAAATTGTGATATCAGAAGGAGTGACGGAGATCGCCTCTAATGCTTTTTATTCCTGCCGCAGTCTGAAAAATCCGAAGCTTCCCGACTCTCTGAAAGTGATCGGAGATTCTGCTTTTGCGTATTGCAAAAAGATATCGGATATCAAAATTCCGGAAAAAATCGAAAAGATCGGAGTAAATATTTTAGAAGAAACGAAGTTTTATGAGAACCTTCCTGAAGGAGAAAATTATCTGAATGACGGAGATATTTTCCTTTGTTATAAAACAGGAGAGGATGATCCCGGACCGGAAAAAATATCGGTAAAAGACGGAACAAGAATTGTAGCAGGCGGTGCGATGTATCAGATCTCTTCTCTGAAAACAGTGGAAATTCCTGATTCTGTTAAATATATCGGACCAGAAGTATGTAATTACTGTTCCGCAATTGTGTTATATGTCAAAAAAGGTTCTCCTGCACAGGATTATGCAGAAGAACTCGGGCTGAAATATGAAAATTATTAATATCTATAAATGAGCAAAAATGAAATATTGCACAAAAATTCAGGCAAAGCATTGCAGGCTCGGCTATCGCCTCGCTGGAACCTCTCTGCCCTACGAGGGGAGACGAGCCAACTTCGTTCTTCTGTTCGAATTTTTGTTCGAATTCAACTTATTATATATTTATATTTTGTATAAAATTAACAAAAGCGAAAGAACTAAATCTTGTCTCCCCTCATAGGGGAGATGTCGGCTTTGCCGACAGAGAGGTCACGCCGAAGGCGTGTCGGCGAGCTGAAAGCGAGCCGTAATTAGTTATTGATTTGTGCATTTTGCTATATTTGCTCATTTATAGTTAATATATTGAAAGTGCGGCGAGGGGAAGTCTAAAATAAACTTTCCCTCGCCGGATCATTGCCTGTTATAAAAGTCTTATTCCATGAATAAACTGAAATTATCGTTCAGAATCTGGTAGGTATTGGTACTGTCGGGTTCAATGAAACGCCAGAGGTACTGCGTTTCGGAGACTGCTTGATGGATATTCAGTGCGCCCTCCGATTTGTCCACTACTTCATCAAATGCGGCAATGCGTTCCATTGTTTTGTTTTTTAAATCATATCTGTTTCCGCACGTTCCGACAGTGTCGGACGTATCGATGTCATACTCTGAACTTTCGGTCACATCTACCATCCCTACGAAAAAGTAATGTTCATGTTTGCTGTCATTGTCGCTGAAATAGATGTAATCATTGTATCTTTCAAATTTCAGGTCGATCGCTGTTTGATTAAAGCTGAAAAGCTGCTGTTCTTTTCCACTGCTGAGAAGTACCTGAATGAAATGATAGGAGTTGTTTTGGGGTTCTTCATATCTGTTGGCATCGGTATAATAAAGTGTATCACCGTTGACGGTATAGTTATAGGCAGGTCTTGTGCTTACCGCTTTGTGGTCTGTTCCATCGGTTTTCATGCTGTAGATCAGACCTTTTCCCGAACGTGAAATATCAATATAGTAAATGCGGTCGCCGTATATGGAAAGGTTATAGACGATTTTATCAGAATCATCCATACCTTTGTTGTCGGGCAAAGCATAAAGCAGGGTTTTCTCACCGCTTCCGTCTGCTTTGATCTTATAGATACCCGAACGTGTGGGGTCATAATAAGGCAGGACGGCTGTTGAGGATATGACGGGTGTGTATCCGTTGTCGTAATAATAAATATATCCGTTCTTCAGGGCATAACCGTCTGTAATGATATTGTCAAGCACTTCGACTTGCGAACCGTCTTTTTTGAGTCTTGCAAGCATATAGTAAAATTCCTCATGAAGATTTTCTTCGTCAGTCGGATCAGAAAATTCATCGTCAGTTGAATCAATGTATTCATTATCGATCGAACCAAGCGGATCGATCGTGTAATTAGCAGATACATTCTGAAGAGGTTCGGGATAAAAGTAAAAATATTCCCCGTCAGATTGCAGATTAGCAGGCTGTAATACTTTCATTGATGAAAAATAATCACGATAATTTTCTTTGTTTTTTATCTTGTTGACATTTAAAATATTAGAAAAGTCCAGTATTCTTTCTGAAGTGATACTACTGGTATCGGACATATCCGTTTTAAATATGGCAGTGGTCTGTTTAGGACCCGGATTCATGCTGAGTGTATATACTTCATTCTGATTCAGAAAAAAGGAATGTTCTGAGATCAATTTCGTATTGATTTTGGTTTTGGGAGAAACTAAAGACGTTTTATTATAAGTTACCATGAGCGGTGACGGAGCATCATCAGTGATATCCATAACTCCTCCATAGCCTGTGTTATACAGCAGGTGTCCGTTATATTCCGTAACAATGCTGTCCTGAGAGGAAAAAGTATTCTGATACCCGGTCAAGATAACAGATTCTTCTTTTTCGTCAGAGTCAGAGTTCTCGCTGTTTTTTGGAAGATATAAACCTTCACCGAGACTGCTTCCGTCATGATATAGTTCATCTTCTGTTTCAGATTCGGATACATAGGAGGATTCTGCGGGAATATCATGATTGTTATTGATTGCTGTCACCCCGACAATGACACCGATACCAATGACAGCGGCGGCAGTAATGCCTGCCGCTATTTTCGCTTTGATTGACAGGTTCATCAGTGCCGAAGTATGCGGAGGACTAACAGAAGCTGTCGGATTTCAAACAGCAAATGAGGAGAGTGGGGTAGGAGTCACATGAAATGAATTACGCTGTGTTTTGAAAATTGCCGGAAGAAACGGCATAGCGGCAAAACACGGGAATTTCGTATTATCGGTTAGTGATTCTATTTTCTTTCTGAGTGTCTTTCTTGCATAGATCAGACGGCTTGTGACTGTGCTTTGCGGACAATCATAAAGTTCTGCAATTTCTTTAATGCTCATTCCCTGATAATAGAAAAGGAACAATGTATTTTTCTGTAATTCCGGCAGGCTCTGGATGATCGTTCCGATCGTGTCTGCTGTGTTTTTATTAATGATCTTATCCTCAAATGAGGCGGTAAAATCCTCACTGTCGGGAAACTCGTCAAGGGTTTCACTGTCCTGCGGAATGATCCTGTTCAGACGTTTCAGAAGATTGATCGATTTGTTGACAGCAATCCTGCCGATCCAGCTTCTGAAACTTGTCGGATTTTCAAGTGTGCCGATATGCCGGAAAGCATCGAGAAATGTCTCCTGTGTGATATCTTCGGCATCATGAGGATTGTCGAGAATTTTCAGGCAGATGAAAAACACATCATTATAACACTCTGCATAAAGCTGTTCAAAAGCGGATGAATTACCATTCTGAGCCATTGTAACCGTTAAAGCTATCTGTTCGTTATGAATATCCATGTCAAAATTCCTTTCTTTTAAAACTGATTTGATAATACTTCTATTATTACAGACAATCGAAAGTGGAAAAAAACGTATATTTTCCAAAAAAATTTATTCATTCAAAACAGCGGCATGATTTACCATCATACCGCTGTTTTCATTTTGTTATTTTAACAGGAAATAGGCAAAGGTGAGGATCATGGTAATGATATTGACCGATATTTCAATCAGAAGACCCACTCTCAATATAATTGCTCCGTATTTTTTCCAGTTTTCTGCATAGCTGTATCTTTCAAAGAATCTTTTGCTGTTTAAGACAATATAAACGACCGAGAATACGATCAGTAGCAGGATCGAAAGTACCAGCAGGAGTTTCATTGCCATATCGAGAAGTGCAAAAGCAAGAGCCAATGCAAGGATAAGTAAAAACATCAGTATCATTTTTATATCACCTTTCTTTTATGGGAGTTGTTAAATTGAAAATTGAAAGTGAAAAATGACAGCGTGGCGAAGTTTGACGGAGGGATTGTAACTACCCACGGCTATTGAAGCCAACTTCAGCGTACCAACACCGCCACGCCATTCATTGTACATTGCACATTGTACATTGTACATTTATTACGTGGCATAGGCACTTCCTTTCGGAAGGGCAACCTTAATTTGTTTTTCTGTTCTTTCATTTCTGTGCATATAGACGCTTTGTACAATCCCGACACCCAGATAAAGGCAGGCGGCGGAAGAACCTCCCGAACTAAAAAACGGAAGTGTAATCCCTACAACTGGAAGAAGTCCCAGAACCATGCCAAGATTAATGGTGATCTGCGTGGCAAGCAATGAGAAAAATCCCATACAAATACATTTTCCAAGTATATCAT
>CACYDD010000051.1 GCA_902773065.1 uncultured Ruminococcus sp.
GTTTCCGTATTTATCGTGATCCATCTTATAGTAAACGCCCGGAGAACGCACAAGCTGAGATACAATAACACGTTCCGCACCGTTGATCACGAACGTACCGCTTGGTGTCATAAGGGGGAAGTCGCCCATAAAGATATTCTCATGATTCTGCACCTCGCCGTCGGGCTTTGTCAGCTGAACGGTCACTTTAAGAGGAGCGGAATATGTAGCATCTCTCTCTTTACATTCGGCAATGCTGTAATTTGGTTTTGTCGTGTCGAGCTTATAGTCCACAAAGTCCAGAACCAGATTACCCGAGAAATCCGTGATTCCCGAGACATCCTCAAATACCTCGCGAAGTCCCTTTTCGAGAAACCACTTATAGGAATCCTTCTGGATCTCGATCAGGTTCGGCATTTCGAGAACCTCGTCAATGTGTGAAAAGCTCATTCGTTCAGTCTTGCCCAGACGAATGGGTTTGACGTTTACCATACAATCACTCCATTCAATGTTATTCATTGTTGAAATAAATGGGTGCACCGGAAACTTACCGAAAATTATGTAAAAAATAATACTTGATTTTTTGCTGAAATTGTGCTAATATTCATGTAAGTTTGGAGTAAATACACTCCGGAAATGCCTGAAATGGCATACTTTTCTATAATGGTGCATTTTAAAAGTATAACACGAACCGGGATCGCTGTCAAGCACTTGACGGCGATTTTTTGTTGTTTTGCACAATTCAATTCTCATTTTTGACTTTTTGCACAATTTTTTCATCCTGTTTCCGTCACAGAACACCCGAGAACGTGGATGGTTTTGTTTTGATTTTTATAAAACAGAAAAAGTATTGACAAATAAAATATTGACAAATTGGATTTTATCAAATATAATTGAATAAAACATAATTTAATTCAAGGAGGATTTGTTATGAGTATCTATGATTATTCTGTTATAAAACCGAATGGTGAAGAGGTATCTTTAAAGGAATTTGAGGGCAAGGTGCTTCTGATCGTCAATACGGCAACAGGCTGCGGTTTTACGCCGCATTATAAGGATCTGGAAGCAATGTATGAGGAATTCCACGACAGGGGTCTTGAAATTATTGACATTCCCTGCAATCAGTTTGCAGGACAGACACCCGGTACGGACGAGGAAATTCACGAGTTCTGTACGCTGAAATATCATACAAAATTTCCGCAGATGAAAAAATCCGATGTCAACGGCGAAAATGCCCTTCCGCTTTATCAGTACCTGAAATCAAAGCAGGGTTTTAAAGGCTTCGGTCACGGTCCGGCAGGACTGGCACTTTCCGCGATGCTGAAAAAAATCGACAAGGATTATAAGAACAATCCTGATATCAAATGGAATTTCACTAAATTTCTTGTTGACAGAAACGGTGAGGTTGCCGCAAGATTTGAGCCGACAGCATCCATGAAGGATGTTAAGGCAAATGTGGAAAAATTGTTGTAAAGGGGATAGGATTTAGGATTCAGGATTCAGGGGATAGGGTTCAGTCTTTGAAGTAATATCCGTATTCTGGAGCTTGAACCATGTTTTTGCTTATTGAAATACAAAATACAGAGATGAAAAAGTATGAATGAGAATATCAATGAATATGACGGTCTGAAACTTGACAATCAGCTTTGCTTTCCGCTGTATGCAGCGGCGAGAAGAATTGTTTCACTGTATACACCGTATCTGAAAGAGCTTGGCATTACCTATACACAGTATATAGCGTTTATGGTGCTGTGGGAGAAAAAAAGTATATCTGTAGGAGAACTTTGCGAAAGGCTTTTTCTTGACAGCGGAACAGTAACGCCGCTTGTCAAGAAACTGGAAAAGGACGGCTATATCACCCGTGAAAGAAGCAAAGAGGACGAACGTGTTGTGATAGTGTGTCTGACCGAAAAGGGTGATAAGATGAAAGAGAAGGCAAAGCATATCCCTTCTTCTGTCGGGAATTGTGTACCGCTGAAACAGGAAGAAGCCCTGCAACTTTATACGATACTGTATCAACTTCTCGGGAGGCTGGAGAAACATGAGTAAGGAACGTTCTGTCAGAGAAAAAACGATTATCCACACAAGTGTGATCGGCATTGTTGCCAATGTTGTACTTGTGGTTTTCAAAGCACTTGTGGGTATCGCGGCGAATTCGATTGCGGTGATACTGGATGCGGTCAATAATTTAAGCGATGCTTTGTCGAGTATCGTTACGATCATCGGAGCGGAGATCGGTGCAAAAGCTCCCGATAAAAAACACCCCTTCGGTCACGGCAGGGCGGAATATATGAGTCAGGTCGTCGTGGCGGCAATTATTCTCTATGCAGGTATTACTTCGATCGTGGAATCTGGTAAAAAAATTATTGAGCCGCAGGCAGCGGATTACAGTGTTGTTTCTCTGGTGATCATTTCTGTAGCAGTAGTTGTGAAGCTGATACTGGGAATGTATGTTCGTAAAAAAGGACGGCAGGTAAACAGCGGATCGCTGGAAGCATCAGGTACAGATGCACTGTTTGATGCGGTGATCTCCGTATCAGTTCTGGCGAGTGCTGTGATCTATCTTCTTTTCGGTATCAGCCTGGAAGCATATGTCGGTGTGATCATTGCACTGCTGATCATCAAATCGGGTATCGAAATGGTACGCGATGCTGTTGACGAAATGCTCGGTATCAGGGAAGAAAAAGGCTTGTCAGGTGAAATTAAAGCCACTGTGATGGAGGAGGATGGCGTTCGCGGCGTATATGACCTGATTCTTCATAATTACGGACCGGATCATTATCTTGCTTCGGCACATATTGAAGTGGATGATACACTGACAGCGGCAAAGCTGGATGCTATGATGAGAAGCATACAGGCGAGAGTTTACGAAAAACATTCGGTTATTATGACAGCGATCGGCATTTATTCTGTCAATACCGCTGATGATGAAGCGGCAGAAATACGCTCTGCTATTCGCAAAACAGTGATGAGCTATGATAGTGTTCTGCAGTTCCACGGTTTTTATATTGACCCGAAAAGCAAGAGTATTACTTTTGATATTATCATAGATTTTGATGCCGACAGGCAGAAAATCTATGCAGAGATCCTCAAAGAGATCCGTTCGGCTTATCCTGATTATAATATCAGGATCACCCTTGATAATGATATGAGCGACTAAAAAATTCAGCAGAAATATTTGTTGAAATTGACGATATCTTTTTTTCGGAAAATCGTATATAATAATAGTACAAGGAATCACCTTGTATTCACCGTTGAAACATTCTTCTTTGTTGCGGAAGTTGGTGTGGAGGTGCCGGGAGAGTTTTTGGTGAGCTTAGCTGCAACTATGACTAAAGTCACAAAACCAATTATTGAAACAGTAAGGCACTTCGATTAATTTCGGAGTGCCTTTATTCGTGAGGAAATATGAAAAATATACTGGAATGTGCGAAATTATATGAAAAATTGCTGAATAAGGACTACGTTTTTACAATAGAAAACGGTTTTAAATTTAAACTGTATTTTGCTTCTGATAATTTCTATCATCTTTTAGGTTTAGAGAAGCTTACAGATATTGCTCAGCTTCACAGAGAAAAGCCCAACAGGATATTTCGTAAAATATTATTAGAAAAAATAAAGGTTCAGGATATTCAAAAAAGTAAATATTACCATATTATTGAAAATAGAATTGACAGGTTTGAATACATAATCGATTTGCTGAATTTTGACAGCAGTAATAAAATAATTGTTGATTTTGATGTGAATAAATTGACTTTTAATACAAAACTGCACAATACGAAATTTGTATTGTATAAGCATATTGAAAATACATATGTACATCTGACAATCGGTAAAAAAGCGATACTTTATCCTGAAACTTTTATTGTTGAAAACGGAAGCTAGTATGTTTCGGGACAGAACTTGCTTGATATTATAGAAATAAAGGTTGTAGAAAGATGATGACAATGGAAATAACTACTGTGAGAAAAAGTCGGTGAACCGCAGCAGATCACCGGCTTTTTCTCTTGCGTAATTACTCCCCCGAAAGTTCCGTCATACTTCCTTTCGGGAATACAAGGCGGACATCTGTACCGTTTCCCTGTCTGGAATCAAGATACAGTCCGATATGGAGTTTATTGCAGAGCTTCCGGCAAAGGTAAAGCCCCATTCCGGTGGATTTTTTATTGGCGTTTCTGCCGTTTGTTCCTGTGAAACCTTTGTCGAAAACTCTTGCTGTTTCGGAAGCAACAATTCCGATACCGTTGTCTTTGATATGAAGTGTCACGCTGTCGGAAGAAGATTCGGCATAAAACCTCAGTTTGGGTGATTCGCTGCGGTATTTGATACTGTTGCTGATGATCTGGCTGATAATGTAAACCGTCCATTTGCTGTCAGTACAGATGTTAACATCAAGGTCTTTCAGTTCAATTCCGAATTTATTCCGTATCAGACAGTTTTTGTTTTTGCGGACGCTTTCGCTGACAAGGTCTTTCAGGCAGTAGGGTTTAATGAGATAATCCTTTTCAGTGGTATTGCTCCGTGCATAGTAAAGTGCATTTTCTGTACATTCATCAATTTTGTCAAGCTCCTCATCAATGCTGGCGGTCACTTCATCCGGGTGGTTGGCAGCGATCATTTTGCCGGCAGCGATCGGGATTTTGATGTCATGAATCCACATTTCGATATATTCCCTGTAATCTTCCTGATTCTGTTTTTGTGAATTGACCTCGTCTGCCATTGCCTTAGAAAGAATATACAGATATTCCTTCAAAAATCTTGCGTCATAGAAAGTTGGCGTACCTGTTAATTCGTGGATCAGATATTTCTGGTCAAGCTCCGACAAAATATCCATAATTTGATCATAATAATGCCGTCGTCTGAGATAATCAAAACCGATCCCGACAGCAAGAGAGATCACCATTTCGGCAGCAATAAATACATAGATCCATACGCTGATCTCAAACAAAAGCAGCAGGGCTTCTGTTGCAAGAACGGACAAAAGAACCAGCGTGATCAACAGGGCTTTGTCGGCAAGATAATCTTTGAAATTCATTTTACTCCCTCATCATTCAGATAATATCCCTGACCTCTTCTCGTTGTGATAAGGTCTTTTGTGCCAAGCTCGGCAAGTTTTTTTCGCAGGCGGTTGATATTGACGGTCAGGGTGTTGTCGTCAACAAAGCTTTCGTCCTCCCATAGATACTGCATAATGGTTTCTCTTGACACAATTCTGCCTTTGTTCTGCAACAGGCAGAGAATGATCCGGAATTCATTTTTTGTCAGTTCACAGCTGTTTCCTCCTATACTGACCGTGCATTTTGAGGTATTAAGGCTGAAACGCTCTGCCTTGATGATATCTTTTGTGGATTTGTTTTCTGTTCTTCTCAGCAGGTTGGAGATTTTGGCAAGCAGTATTTGTATATTGAACGGCTTTATGACATAATTATCCGCTCCGTTATTCAGGGAGATCAGCTCATCCATATCATTGTTGCGGCTGGTGATGATAATGATCGGTATATCGGAACTGTTGCGTATTTCCCGGCAAAGAAATCGCCCGTCACTGCCCGGCAAATTGATATCAAGCAGCAGCAGATCAGCATCGGCAGACAGAATATCATTTGTGATATTGCCGAAATGCTCGGCAGCCTGACAGTCATAGCCGTTGTTTTCCAGAAAGATTTTCAGTTCATGCCGCAGCTTTTCATCGTCCTCGACAATATAAATTCGTTTGTTATTCATAAACGGACTCCTATTCATCATCTTAAACAATATCATAATACTTTCGTCACGATATTTCAATAATTAAGGACAATATTTTGTAAAAAGCTTTGATAAAAAACCTTACGGCTTGAAAAAAATGCCGATTTATTTTATAATAATATAATATTAATTGCTGATTTCTGATTGGCTGAGTGGGGTTTTATTTATGAAAACTTTTTTTACAATATTAATATGTAAGCTTCTGCGTTTTGTCGGAAAGCTTGTCGGAAAGGGAAGCAGTCTGCCGGGAAAAGTTGCATTGAAACTATGTCCCGATATTCTCAGCCGCATTGAGCTGCCTGAATATATTATTGCCGTAACAGGAAGTAACGGCAAGACATCGACGGTTGAAATGATCGCCCATATTCTTATGGAAAACGAAAAGAAGGTGGCGTGGAACAAGGAAGGCTCCAACCAGATCGAGGGTGTGACAACGCTTGTTCTGGGAAGTGCTACACTTGGCGGAAAGGTAAAAAGTGATATCCTGCTGATTGAAAGTGACGAACGCTTTGCAAGATACACTTTTAAATATATTAAACCAACACATTATGTCATTACCAATCTGTACCGCGATCAGCTGACAAGAAACGGTCATCCTGAATGGGTGTATGATGCACTGAAAGACAGTATTTATCCCGAAACACAGCTGATCCTCAATGCAGATGATCCGCTGGTTTCGCATTTCGGCTATGGGAAAGACAATGTGATATGGTTCGGTGCAGGAAATCTTGCCACAGACAGCGAGGAGCTGGTCAGTGTTTATAACGATGGTGCATACTGTCCGCACTGCAAATCAAAAATGACCTACAGCCGTTATCATTATAATCATATCGGACATTATGAATGTACTTCCTGTGGTTATAAACGGCAGGATACCGAATATACCGTTACATCCGTTGACCTTGAAAACGGCGAAGCTGTCATTAACGGAAAATACAGTATTTCGCTTGCATTGAAATCGCTGTACAATATATACAATATTCTTGCCGCATTTACTGTTGCTTCCATTGTGGGAATTGATGGTGCGAAAATTGCGGAGGATATGAGCGATTATGTCATGAAAAACGGCAGAGTCATTACATTTGACCTTGGCAAAAGACATGGCACACTGCTGACTTCAAAGCATGAAAACAGTATTTCATACGATCAGTCGATACGGCTTGCTTCTGCAGATCAGAGGGGCTGTGATGTGATGTTTATTGTCGACGCGGTCAGCAGGAAATATTTCACCAGTGATGTTTCATGGCTGTGGGATATCGATTTCGAAATGCTGAATAACGATAATGTTCACGAGATTATTCTTTCCGGTCAGTACAGCAATGATCTGGCAGTGCGTTTTTCTTATACGAATATCCCGAAAGAAAAAATCAAAATTTATGAAGATATCGCGGAAGCTTACCGCTACCTTGACAGCGGCAGGGATGAATATATTTATGTAATTACCTGCTTCTCGGATAAAAATAAATTTCTTGGACTTTTAGAGTAAGAAGGTGAAGCAGATGAAAATATTACACCTGTATCATGATATTATGAATCTTTACGGCGAATATGCGAATGTAAAGGCTTTGGAAAGAATACTGCAAAAGAGCGGCATTGAAGCCGTGACCGATAAGCTTTCTCTCGGCGATAGTGCCGATCTTTCCGATTATGATTTTATTTACATAGGCTCGGGAACGGAGCGAAACCAGAGGGTGGTTCTTGAGGATTTCAGAAAGTACAAAGACGAGATCAAAAAGTATCTTGACAGTGGAAAGGCTGCTTTGCTGACAGGCAATTCCTTTGAAATGCTCGGAAGCAAAATTACCGACAGTGACGGACAAAGTTATGACGGACTTGGAATTTTCGATTTTACAACTACGGAGCAGAACAAGACAAGAGTTACTGCCGATGCTGTTTTTGAATGTGATTTTTCGGAGAAGCCGCTTGTCGGATTTATCAACAAGTGCAGTGAAATCCAAAAAATTGAAACACCGCTTTTCAGTGTGAAAATGGGAATCGGGAATACCGCAGAGGATCAGCACGAGGGAATCCGGTACAAAAACTTTTTCGGCACACACCTGACAGGACCCGTTCTGATCAAGAATCCGTATTTTCTTGAATACATTGCTGCCCTCGCAGTCGGTGAAGATGTAAAACTCAATACGGAATACCTTACTTACGAGAAAGCAGGCTATGAAGTAACTGTGAAAGAATTAGGAATGAGGAATTAGGAATGAGGAATTAGGAATGAATGTTTGTGGAAAACTTTCCCCGAAAATTCTGATGAATGACTGAAAAACCGAAAAAATTTAGCCGACCCGGAACTTAATTTCTTGACAAAAGAGGTCTTGGTGTGGTATGATAGTAAAGCCGCATACTGTGGGCAGCTAAGAGAGCATTGCTCCGCCTCCGGTAGCGAGTTTATTAACAGGTAGGTGCCAATATGTACGCAGTTATTGAAACAGGCGGAAAGCAGTACA
>CACYDD010000052.1 GCA_902773065.1 uncultured Ruminococcus sp.
GCTTATATGTGACACCGCCGCTTGTCGACTCGACAGGAACATACCCGTCTATCGGCGTTCCATTCTTGTTGAAGTTGTAGGTGTGGGGGGATGTAAGTGTTACTTTTGTTTCAACTGGTTTATATACAATAGATGATTTACTATAGTAGGTCTGTCCTGAGACTTTATATGCACTCATACTACTTGGCTTTGTTTCAGATTTATCACTTACACTGACAGTTGTTTTTATATATGCTATTTCATACTCAGTGCTATCGTCCCAATCTTGCACTACATAAGTATTACTGCCTATGGAGGTGGGAACCCTCAATTTTTCTTTAGCTCCACCTTTCACCCACAAAACCGGTCTTCTTGCGTCACCGGAATAACCATTTCCGTCAACAACTATTGTCAGATCAGGTGTTGAGGAATCTGCCTTTGTCAGAGTGGTCTGTCTGCCTATTGTTTCTGTAAGGTCAGAATTATCAACACGGTTAACAGTATCAGTCGTCGGTGCGGAGTAACCAGTTCCTACGACATTTGTAGTACCATTGTTGTAAACAGCAAAGTTAAAAACATCTGTATCTGCAACTGCCTTTGTTGCTGCAAGGAAGTTCGGGTTTACTGATGAGAAGTCGGTGTCTACCTGCAGATCATATTTTGTAAGTGCCATCGGCAGGTTGAACATTACATAGAGGTTGGAGTTAAGCATACCGCGCTCCATGTAGTACATTCTAAGCTTATGCTTGCCTACAGTAGCTGCTGCTAATACATTATCGCTGAACGGTTTTGTGTTTGTAGCTACTGCTCTGGTTATTACACTATCATCCAGATTTTGATCGGCCGTATTGTCGGATACAATAGAGGTGTTCGAAACATTTCCTATTGCACTGATAAAGGTCTTTTTATTTGCAAAATTGATTTCGCCAATAGCATTCTTGTGAGCGCCGCCCATGTCAAGAATCAATTCATCATCAAGAAATACCCAAACGTCGTCATCACCCTGGAAGGTAAATGTAATCGGAATACCATCACTAGCTCCATCTACCGTTCCGTTTTCATTCAGGAAAAACTCAATTTCATACTCTATTCCATAACCATAATGCAGCTTCTGTTTCTTGTTTCCGCCATCCGCAGGGGCATTGAATGGGAACAATCCAAGATTTTGACCACTACCGTCTTCACCATAGTTATCAAAAACCATTTCACTGTTATTTGTGCTATCACGATGCTTTAAATTGCTTTTTGCGACAGTGGTATTACCATTCGTATCTCTGCTTACACGAATACTATACTCCTTTGAATCGAACACATAGTATGTTCCGGAATACACTTCAGACCTGTCACTCAGCATCTTACCGCCTGGATTATAGCCGTCTACGCTGAAATTTTTGATCTGACTGCTGCTGATCTCAAAGAACGGAAAATCTCCGTCTTTATAGTAGTCAATATAATCAGACATATTGACTGACATTTTACTTGAAGACCCCAAAGATGTTGGCTGCGATGTCTGGAACGAAGTCTGTTCGATCCACCAGGAATAGTCAAAGTATGGTATTTTGTATGTTCCGCTCGGATCATAAAGCATACCATCTTTCAATTTGTTGTAAACCAATCCCTGAGCAACTGCATCATATGGTCTGTTGTTAGAAGGATCAGAACCGGCTGCCTGATCCTTGGTTCTGTACGCAAGGTTAGCCGCCCATTCAAAATTGTTCAGTACATCGCCAAATCCAGAACCTGACCGCAGCTTGTTTTCGCTGGTTCCACTGACGAAATATTTATCACTATCATCATTATGTGCTGCACGCTGATAGCCGGCACTCGTAGTCGAATAAACACCACTACTTTCTGTCACACCTGCTTCATATTTAAATGGCAGCCAGAATTGTCCCAGATACATCGGATAGCTGCTGTTTTGTCCGTAAAGTGACTCGCTTACTGCCTCATTGATCGTAAGATAGGGTCTTTTTGCATCTGCGTAAATCGAAGTTTTCGTTTTAAAAGAAGAAAGGGAGTTTGTTACATCTGTATCATTCCAAGCAAAAAGTTCTCTAGTACCATCAGTTTTCAAAGATCCTAAGCAGAAGCAATTCTTGCCTGAATAGCCCGATAAATTAATATCAGGAGTTTGACTTGCATTATTATTAAAAATCACCATCGTTGTATCACTCGGAATAGCTGCAGCATAATACACCTCAGCACCACTTTGTTTTATTTTCTTCATTTCAATTCCAGGCCAATCTACAGTAGCGTTTCCACCCCAATAGTAAACATATATTTTCTTATCACCACTTCCTATCCAATTGTAATCGTTTGTCTTATCCTGGAAACCAATGGTTTTAACACTCTGTTCAACATAATAATTAAATGTTCCGTTATAAGTTTTATCTCCTACGTTGTGATCATAATGGTAATCAAAGAAATCAGCCTTTACAGTTATGTAATTCTGACCATACAGTTCACCCATTGTCTGCAGTGAGAAGGTAGCTTTAACTTCAGCCTTGCCGGTGTTTATCATAACCATGTTACTGGATGAATAATCCCAGACTGCATTGTATACATCGGTTTCTGTGCCGTGGACATATGTAATGGTGAATACCTCACCCTCATAAAGCACTACCTTGTCATTGGTCACAGCCGAAGCATTACCTTTTGCAAGCTTTGTTGTAGAATATAATCCTGACTCAGCGGTAACAGTGACGCTGTCTGAACCACCTGACAGCGGAAAACTGTTTTTGTCAAAATACAGAAGTGTTGCACTTGATGAGGGTCTTGCAGGATAATCCGTTTTCTTGTAATCCGTACTGTAGAAGCAGCGGGTCTTATAATCTCCGTAATCGATCCTGAAATTATCGGGTAACGAAGTGGAATTCTTGGTCTCCTGATATTTTGTCCAGCCATAGTAGAAGGTCTTTCCGATTATCTTATGGTCGGCCAGTGTCAGGTTGTATTCCTTATACTTAGTGCTGCCCTGATAAATTTCTACTTTGGTATAAGCACCACCATTGGTTCCGGCGGTCGGGACTTTGATCTCAACAGGAAGAAGCTCTCCTGTCCCGGAATCTCTTCCGACTGAGTTCATGCTCAGACCTGAGGTCACGACAAGCTCTGTATGGTTTGAACCATCAACTGTCAGATCCTCGAGAGAACTTGAGTTCTTGAATACAGCCTTGAAAGGAAGCTGAGTATCTCCAAGATTTGCTATCTTGAATGTAGAACCTGCATAATCGACAGTAGTGTCAACAGGATCATCTTTTGCCCAAATGGCCTGATAGCCGTTCCAGTCTTTTTCTGTAACGTACAAGCGCATATTATTGCTTAAAGTAATATCTGACTGAGGTCGTCTTGCAGTTCGATCCACCCCGCTTCTGCTTCCGGTCGCAGTGGAGAAGGACACGAATTTATAATCACTCTTTTTGAATGTAACGCTGAAGACATAGCCGACTCCGTCGCTTGCTGCTGTCGGATAAGCTTCGCGCTTCATCTCACCGGCTTTTGCGCTTTCTCCGTCTCCAACATTTCCAGGGACAAACGTCTTTGCATTTGTCCCGTGTTGACCAGAGTCATCATTATTTGACAGATAGAAATACATATGATCGGGCTGTTTGGGCCAGTTGCTGCCGCCTTTGGATAATCCCATGTCAAGAAATATCGTTATTGTTCCGGCAGCCTCAACATTGTTGTTAACCGTCAGCATCATCGGCACGATACTTGCTGCAATAAGCATAATACTCATAACAACGATAAATATCCTGCTGATCGGCTTTCTTGTCCTTATCATAAAAGCAGACCCCTTTCCAGTCATAATTCAATGTTGCAAATTCAACAATATATTTCAGATTAGCAAAAATAAAGAATTCTAAGTCACTATAGTTTAAATAATATCATTTCC